>JBAVJG010000262.1:0-31371 GCA_049687655.1 Anaerolineales bacterium
TTACTGGCCTTTACTGATGATTTTGGTGAGCTAGCTAATGGTCGTAGTTTGTTTGTATTTTCATTGCCAGTAATCATGGCTAGTATGCTTCTACAGCCTGCTTCAAGTTTCATATTTGCGATATTTAGTGCAATCGAAATTGGAATTTTAGCAAATTTGGCAAATGTTCCATTCAACATTGCAGCGTCAATTGGCTATTTATTTCTTGCTCTTATCTCCTGGCTCTCTTCCCGTTCCCTAGAACAAGCCTTAAGTGAACTCCGCGACATCAACACCAACCTCGACCAGATCGTCAAAGAACGCACGCACGCGCTGGCCGAAGCCCTCACGCGCGAGCGCATCGAGGCCGGGCGCAGTCAGGCGATCTTGGAGAGCATCGCGGACGGGGTGATCGTGTTCGATACACAGGGAAGCGCTATTCAGGCCAACCCGGCATTATCGAATTTAATCAATGTACCGTTGAACGATATACTCAATACGACGGTCAATGATCTGGTGGAAGCCAGCCCTATGGACACCAAAAATAAGGGCACGCTCGCCGGTTTGTTAACTAAGCCCAGCAGACAACATACCAGCCACCGTGTTGAATGGGGCAAAAAGACGATCTCAATCAGTTCCGGTCAGGTGCTCGATCGTGATAGTAGTGAAGTTGGAATGGTGGCCGTATTTCGCGACTTCACAAAAGAAGCCGAACTTGAAAAAATGAAGAGCGCCTTTGTAGCCATGGTCTCACATGAATTGCGTACCCCGCTCAGCGCAATCCTGGGATATGCAGAAATTTTCACTGAGCAGATATACGGTCCACTCAACGAGAAACAAGTCAATATGACCAATCGCATTGTATCCAATACGCGCAGGTTGTTGAGTTTGATCAATGATTTGCTTGATCAAGCACAAATGGAAGCTGGTAAACTAAAGATTAAGTACGATACCTTTAGACCAAAGGATTTGCTCGAAAACCTTCACAGCGTAATGGATAAATTAACCACCGATAAAGGCCTGTCCCTGACGAGCGAACTTGATCCAAACATGCCAGAAACCCTGACAGGTGATAGCGCCCGTTTACAGCAAATCCTTGTCAACCTGGTCAACAACGCAGTTAAATTCACAGAGGAAGGAACGATCCACGTTCAACTTTCCAAATTGGATGAACATAGCTGGGGTATCTCAGTCACAGATACTGGAAAAGGTATTCCAAATGATGAGGTACAACATATTTTCGATACATTCCGTCAAGTGGAAGGGACTACGACCCGCGTTCATGGCGGATTTGGATTAGGATTATCAATCGTAAAGCAATTAGTGAATCTGATGGGTGGGAATGTTTCTGTTGAAAGTGATTTAGGAAAGGGAAGCAATTTTTCAATCACGCTGCCCTGTGAAGTAAAGGGTACTTCGTACTAAGGAGAATTCATGAGTGCATTAGCTTTTATTATCGAAGATGACCAGGACCTGAGCACAATCTTTGCCGATGCGCTGGAATCGGTAGGGTATCAAGTTGAACAGATCAAAGATGGGCTGAAAGCGCAACAGCGATTGGGCGAACAAGTACCTTTTCTGATCCTGTTGGATATGCACCTGCCTCACATTTCCGGCGCAGATTTACTAACGGAAATCAAGGCAGATGAACGCTTCGAGCATACCACTGTTATCCTGACGACGGCTGATGCCAGAATGGCTGAGGCTTATGAGCCCATGGCAGATTTTGTGATGGTCAAGCCGATTTCATTCGTGCAGCTACGCGATCTGACTTCCCGTTTAAAGCCAAGTTAGGATCTTTCTTTTTCGCAAAAATGCGGCCCTTGCAGGTCGCATTTTCGTTTCAATGATCCATCTAATCCCAGAATGTAGTGCAGTGTACTTCTTCCCCTGAAGGCGTCAGTACAAGGTTCCCCCTTTCTCCATCGTCCAGTTTGAATTTTTCCAGATTAGTTTCCAGCGAGGTTAAGATCCGCGCAGCATTGGCGCGAGAGAAGTGAAAAGACTGCCAGGGTAAAGAATCTCCGTTACGGTTTAAGCTCGTGGAATAACAAGCCAAGGCTGCGCCCATGCCCTCCTTAACGGAATCAGGCAGAGACTGGGTCCGATACGAGGCGGCTAATGCGGGAACAGCGTCTGATGAGAGCCCTGTCAGGTAAGATGCGTCGAACTCTTCGCCCTGCACCGCCCGGTCCACATTTTGACGGACGATGAAACCATCCACGTTTATAACACCCAGGCTCAAGACAAATCCAAACGCAGCAATTAAACCTGCCAAGGCAAAGCTCCGTTCGCGATGCAGGATTTCCAGCACGACCACCGCCACCAGCAGCAGAGCCAGCCAGAGTATGAAAACGTGGGTATACATACGCAGGCGGGAGAAACCGTAAGCCGTTTCATAGAGCACCAGGCGTTGAAAGGCCGAAATCAGCATCACCAACACCAGCCCTACAATGCCAATTCCCAGGCCCGAAAAAACACGACGCTGTATTTCCGTCTCACGGCGCGTGACACCATCGGCACTCAGGATCAACAACAGGCTGAAAAAAGCTACCGTTACGAGTTCGCCGAATCCGCGACGCGCATACTCCGAATAAGTATAGCCATCGATCTGGATGTTGGTCTGCCCGCCAAAGAAATACTGAAATTGGATGAACACAAAGGCTGCAAACAAAGCCGCAACACTGCCAAGCACAATAGCGGATTCGGTAAAGCCCAGAAAAGCCGGGATGACAATTTTTTCCTCGCCAACCAACTTTTCATCTTTGCTCTGTGTAGCAGCATGCAAGTACACCCCCGCAATCGCGTACGCAAATATCAAAATATACACTAAACGGAATATATACTCAGGCAGTTTCTCCAGCCTGAACAATTCGATGAAATCTTCCAGGCGCTGACCGAAGACCACATCGGCGGATGACAGCAGGGCAGCAAAGATGGCCACAATCGGAAGCGCGATCAGGACGCCGCGCGCTACCGGCCAGAGCTGTGAGGCGCCTCTTCCTCGCCCCTCTACCTGCTTTCCATTTGCGTCGGTTTCTCGTTTCACATCAGCCGAAAACCCAAGCGGGCGGGCAATCATGCTTCCCAACAAACGCAGAAAGCCAAATAAATGGTCGAGCAAATTGTATGCCGGCCAGCGCCCGCCCAGGAAGGATATGGCGAAAACCCCCATCAGGAATAAAGTCAGCACGACCGAAAGGAAGACCGTCATCGGTTCGCGGCGGATAAAGGTCAGGGCAGCAAAAAGAGCGATCAGCGGCAAGATCAATTTCGTATTCCGCGCTGGGAGGTGACCATCCGCACGTAACAACAAAATCCCGACCACTAAACATAAGGTGACGTAAATGGCAAAATTGATGCCCGGCGCTTTCTCCCAGAAGAGAAAGTCAAATGCCCAACCAAGGGCGATCATTGTCCACAAGAAGCGAGTTGGATTGGTTTTCATAGGAGCCTCCATAAAAGTCTTAGCGAAGGTCTGATTCTTCAGGCAATCTCCTCAAGGATAGCCTTTGCAAAGTTTCGCCTATAGTAGTCAATCTGGACTTGCGAAGACTGTCAAAAGGTATCAATTTGCAAGCGAGAGAAGAAGTGTATGCTCTCTCGCCCCATTAAATTATTACAATTCCCTTAGAAGTCAATTCGTACTATTGACATCCGAATTGATTTATGCCATACTTCCATCACTGCTGGGGGATCACAATCAAATTGCCATCCTATGAAAGGAGGAGGTGATGCTCATGGATAGTAGTACCAAACTTAGCGCTGTGGCATCACTCCTCAATTAGGAACGAAGCCACAGCGCACCACGGGTGCCGTCCAATTGGGCGGCACCCTGGTCTTTAATATCTTACAGTACTACGGACTTGAACAGCACCAAGAATCATTCATCCCTGCCAATCTTTCTTGACGAATTTTGTTTTTCGGCGGCTAGAAAACATGTCATCAGGGAAAGCGCATCTCAAAGCGCCAATCGTTGTTGTTTCGGTCTATCTCCGTACTTAACCCCATAACTTCAAACCAGGTCGTTCCCGGTTTGAATGCGTATTCATCCCCATTTTTTGTATATAAGAAAAATAAACCAGCCTCGTTTGCGCGCACCCATTCCAATTCGTAGGCCTGCCCGTTGCGAAAGGCATACGCCGGGCCAGATTCATAGAATTGCATCTCGACAATTTCGGGCGACTTCGAATAGAAGGTGTGTGGCATCAACAAAACGACCACGTTATCTGCCGATATAGGAACATCACCAAGCGCATCGCGTAATGGCTTGTACACTTCAGGCTGGCTATCCAGGGTATTCTCCACATCCACATAGCGATAATAACGCCCACTGGGCGGGTCGTAGTCCCAGCGGTTGTAGATGACTACTGAATACCAGGCGTAAACACGATCTGCCGCTTGCCCGCCCTCGGGAGATTGCAGGCGGAAGTACATCCCGTCCAAGTCCTGTCTCTCATCGGACAAATCCTGGGCACGGACATACTTGTGGAGGGCGACTGTATCCGCCATCAGATAATTCGTCACCGGATCAGGGCGGCACAGTGCCGGACAATCAGCCTGCCATTCGACGATCAGCTGCTCGGCGAAACTGGATTTGTACAAGCGTTCACGCACGCGTTCATCGCCGCTGCCGAAGACGAAGAATCCCCGGTACATGCGGATAATATGTTCATCGAAGAAGCGCGCGGAGCGGATCGAGCCGACCTGCTCCGCGTCTTTACCGTAAAAGATGGCGATGAAACGTGTTGTGCCCTCCTCAGTGTAATACTCATAAACAATATCTGCGCGAGAGAGCCCAGACTGCGGGCGTACATCCCGGGGCAAGTTCGACACTTTGATAAGCATTGGCCTGCGGTCCAGCAATGCCGGGTCAGTGTTGAGGCCCGTCAACGGGTTGATGTCGGCTGGGAAGTTATCCGGGCCATAGCCTTCCTCCGGGTAGCCGGGAGTAGGTGTCAGGTATACATTGGGTTGGAATGGCGAAGGAGTTGCGGATGGCATGGGTAACGGAGAAACTATGGGTAAAGGACCAGGCTCCGGAACCGTCTGGCAGGCAAAAGTCACAGAAAAAAGCGTGAGGATAAATAATTTACGCATAGGGCATCTGCGTTATCATACCCTATTCGGCTGTGCTTGCTTTTCATCCGTTTAGCCCATATAATCCCACATTTCACACCTGAAGTCCGTGTTTATTCGTGTAGAATGTGGGATAATGACGACATGCAATCTGAAAAAACGTTGTCCATTACCGGTAATCTGATACGCTGGTTTGTTCCCCTGGCCGCCCTGCTGGTGCTGGCTGGTTTTCTGTTCATCACGCCACCCGGCCTGTTGGGCAAAGCGGATGGAATTGGATATGCTGTCTGCCACCGCATTGAGGTACGCTCCTTTCATTTTCACGATCGTCAATTGCCGCTATGCGCGCGCTGCACCGGGGAATTCAACACAGCAGCTATTGCCTTGATATTTCTTGGTTTCGTAAGCCGCAAGCGTAGCAGCATGCCTTCAAAAGGAATTCTAGCTGTATTGGTGGTTTTCTTCCTGGCCTTTGCGATAGACGGGTCGAATTCATATCTATACCTGCTCAAGCAGACCTATGATGGCTTTTTGCCGCAAGTTCCTAATATTTATATTCCGAACAACACCCTGCGCCTGTTAACGGGCAGCGGGATGGGCATCGCGATGGCATCTGTGCTGTTCCCGGTGGTCAACCAGACTATCTGGCATGACGCAGACGAGCGCCCAGCACTGAACTGGAAAGAGTTCGGTGGACTGCTGGGAATCATTTTACTGATTGACCTGGGCATCTTGAGCGAACAGCCCCTCATTCTGTATCCGATCGCATTTCTGAGTGTACTGGGTGTACTGGCACTGCTCTCGATGGTATTCACTATCGTGTGGATTATCATCATGCGCCAGGAAAATGCCTTCAAAACACTTAAGCAGCTCTGGCTGCCTGTCACAGCTGGTCTGACTTTGACGTTTTTGATGATCTCGGTCATAGACCTGCTGCGTCTGGGTTTGACCGGCACCTGGGGCGGCTTCCCGCTCGGATAAATGTTCATAACAATGCGTAGATTATGCTGATGATTTTTATCTGGAGAATCTGCGTACTCTGCAGTTAAGACTGTAAGGAGTTTAGGACAATGGAACTTCTGCTCGGCATTTTTACCGCCTTTGGCCTCTCAGCCAGCGCCGGGCTGAACGCCTACATCCCCCTACTGGTGGTAGGCGTCATCGCCCACTACACCGACTGGATTATCCTGAGCAATCCCTGGGATTTGCTGGCCAACCCCTGGGTGTTGATTGTGCTGGGGATTCTGGTCATCATCGAGATGCTGGCCGATAAAATCCCGGCAGTCAACCACCTCAACGACGCTATCCAAACCTTTGTCCGTCCGGCGGCGGGTGCAATCGCTTTTGCTGCCAGCGCCAAAGTTATCACGGATATCCATCCGATGCTGGCGCTGATCAGTGGCCTGCTGGTGGCTGGGGGGGTGCATGCCATCAAATCTGTAGCTGTGCGTCCAGCAGTGACAGCCACAACGGGCGGAGCTGGGAACATCCCCGTCAGCATTGCAGAGGACATCTTCTCAACTGTTGTGTCTATCCTTGCCATTGTAGTACCGATCATAGTTGCGATTGTCCTGGTCCTGACCATCGCGCTGTTCATATTATGGAGACTGCGCCGTCGTGAGAAGACTAATCAGCATATATGATTTATAATTACCCGCGGGATGTTTTGCATTTCAGGCTATCAACAGCAATAGTAGGACTTACGCAGACCGCAAAAAGGTGCCGGAAATAGGGGGGCGAGCGGCGCTCGCATCCCCTATTTCCGGCCCTCTCACATTCAACTGCGTAAGTCCTGAATAGAAAGGAAAAAAGCATTATGACAGATTATTCTAATCAACCGTACCAAACCCCGCCCGCTAAACCGAACAGCAACATGGCTTTAGCCAGCTTGATCCTGGGGATTCTCGGTTGGACCGTCCTGCCGGGGCTGGCATCCATTGCGGCCATTGTCACCGGTCATATGGCCAAGAAAGAAATCAAGGAGAGCATGGGGCAATTGAGCGGTGATGGCATGGCAGTTGCGGGACTTGTTATGGGATACGCAAGTGTTGCAATCTTTTTATGCGTTTGTCTCGCCCTTGCGGGAATGATGGCAATGGGCATTGCCATTCCAATTATTAATCAATAATAAAGGAGCACAGAAGATGGCAGAAAATATGGGAACGCCCCCACTTCAAGAACCAAAAAAGAATAACAGAACATTGATGATTGTAATTGTTGTGCTGGTGGTACTCTGCTGTTGTTGTGTCAGCGGTATGGTTGCGCTTTACTATGGATATGATTATATGGGCGATCCATTGGGAATTTATGGTATGCTCCCGATAATTGGGCAAGCAATTTAAAAATTCATCAACGAAACAAAACAGTCGGCTTGGAAAAACTGTACTACAAGAAGCCTCCGGTCTCAGCCCGGAGGTTTTTCATTTGCAAACTTTTGTTTTAATTCTTCCAGTGCTTTTACCGCTTGCGCGCGGGTCATCACATCAATGGATAGCTCCAGGAATTCTTCTTCGTCCACCACTGTCTGTGTACCGTCTGCCGCTACCCACAGGTCAAGCGCCAGATCAATGTAAGAGACTGCATCCTTCTCCAGCACAGCCGGGTAACCGACATTGCAATACCAGCCTTTGAACTCTCCATCATCACGGTCATAGATCTCGAACACGTTATACCAGCGGTCAGAACAAAATCTTTCCACAAAACGGTCGCCGCGTTTTAATACCACCCCCATAAATGCTGTATCGTCGCGGTTGAAAAAAGCTTCCAACACCACACAGTTCGATTCGCGTTCCAACACGCGCCCCTCATATTGCCAGGTTACCTCACCGTTCAAGTCACGCTTCAAAACAGTAATGTCTGTCATCCCAGGCACTCCACATCTACAGTAAAAGAAATATCATCTCCCGCTTCCAGCGCAGCGGACGTGAAAAAATACAGGCCATTCTCCAACGTCACGCGGAATCCATTTTTCTGGAAGAGGACATCGACCACCCGGCCTTTCAGACCGTCTCCATCTTTGATCATTTTCACACGCTCGGGCCGGATCAACAGCGCTACAGACTCCCTTGAATCTGCCTCCGTTTCGCAGCTTACCTCCATCACCCCAATCTTTGTCTCGACTCTACCATCACCGAGCCAATTCCCATCGATCACATTCCCCAACCCTAAAAAGTTCGCCACCCACCTGGATGCAGGATGGGCAAACACCTCAGCGGGTGTGCCAGCCTGCGCAATCTGACCGTCATGTAACAGTACGACCCGGTCTGCAATTGCGAAAGCCTCCTCCTGGTCATGTGTGACGTAAATTGCCGGGATACTGCTCTCATGCAAAATCCCGCGCAATTCCTCCAGCAAATGATCTTTGAGAGCACGATCTAAGGCGCCCAGCGGTTCATCGAACATCAATAAACGCGGACGGGGTGCCAGCGCCCGCGCCAATGCCACACGCTGCTGCTCGCCGCCTGAAAGGTCGGTCACGCCCCGGTTTGCAAATGCGCTCATATTGACCTGTTCCAACGAAGCGGTTACACGCAATTTAACTTCATCCCGTGGCAGATTTTGCATTTTCAGACCAAAAGCCACATTCTCTGCCACCGATAAATGCGGAAACAGAGCGTAATCCTGGAACACCAATCCGAAATTGCGCTGGTGTGCAGGCAAGGGTGCCATGTCTGCCCCTTCCCACAACACCTGCCCTCTTTCAGACCTCTCCAACCCGGCGATAATCCGTAGTAGCGTAGACTTACCACTACCGGAAGCGCCCAGCAAGCATACAGTCTCGCCCACGCCAACAGTAAATGAGATGCCGGAGAGCAAGGGTTGGTTCTCGTAAGATTTGTGAATATCGATCAGTTCGAGCATATTTCGAATCTCAAGAATTACCAATTACAAGCCATGTACTTGGCAATCCGTGCTTAAAATTCCCTCGCCCCGGGCAACCGCAATCTTTCGATCAGCAATATCCCAACGGTTGCCAATGCCATCAACAAAGTCGCCATCGCCATGGCCTGACCATAATTTAAACCACCCGGTTGTGATAAGAAACGATAAATCGCAATCGGGATAGTCGGGTACTCGGGGCGAGTCAGCAAAGCCGTTGCACCAAACTCACCCAATGATACCGTAAACGCAAAAGTCGCCGCTCCCAACGATGCGCGCCAGATGATCGGCCAGTCCACAGCCAGCCAGGCACGGACAGGTGAAGCGCCCAGCGAAGTAGCCGCATCCCGCAAACGATCCGGGATGGAAGCCAGCGCCGGCTGCAAAGTCCGTATAACAAAGGGTAAAGCTACCATAGTATGCGCTAACGGAATCAGCCACGGTGAAGCCAGCAAGCGCAAAGGCGGACGGTTGAACGAGATAATGAATCCCAGCCCCAACGTCACGGCGGATGCGCCCAGCGGCAGCATCAGCAGCGGGTCAAGGAAGCGTTCCAGTTTCCCGGGTTTCGCCAGCGCAGATGCAGCCGGGAATCCCATCAGCAACGAGAATAGTACCGTCAACCCGGCAAATCCCAGCGAATTGAGCGCCGCCCGGATAGGTGGCACGTAGAACAACGAGCCGCGCCGGTTTATGAAAAGTTCGCTGTAGTAATCGCTCGTCAGGCCGTATTGTACATCCCCGCGCTCCCCGCGCGCAGCCTCCAGGCGAGAGACAGAACGCAAAGGTAAAGCCAACATTGGCAGAACAAAGAATGCGATCAACAAAATGCCCAGGCCAATTACAAAAATCTTTTCCTGCCACTTATGAGCACGATGCTGGTTATAGTGTGCCGCGCGCGGCGAAACCTGTACGTGAGTCTTTGAAACAACACGCGTGTAAAGCACCGAGAAAGCCAGGGTACACAACAATTGCACCGCTGAGAGCAAGCCCGCGAGCGGCAGGTTGAGCATTTGCAAAGCCTGGATATAAGTTTCGACTTCCAGCGTGGCGAAGCCTGGACCACCCAACAACAGGATAACTCCAAAACTGGTGAAATCGAACAGAAAGACCAGCGTTCCCGCCGCCAGCAAAGATGGACGCAATAATGGCAACGTGACGTGCCACCACACCCGGCGATTATCCGCACCCAGCGTGCGCGCAGCATTTATCAGACGCGGGTCAAGCTGTGACAGGGCGTTCCCCACCACGCGGATGACGATCGTCGTATTGTAAAAGACATGCGCCATCAAAATCGCGCCCAGCGTGCCGACAAACGCGATGGGAGGCTCTTCAAGCCCAAACGAGTTAATCAGACTCAGATTAATCCAGCCACGCGGGCCAAGTAGTGCATTGAATCCAGCTGCAACCACCACCGTCGGCAACAAAAACGGGACGGCTGTCAGCGCACGCAATAGCGCTTTGCCAGGGAAAACAAATCGTGCAAAGAGATATGCGGCGGGCAAGCCCACGATCAGGGTGAGGAGGGTGGAGATGGAAGCCTGATAAAGCGTAAAAAGTAAAACGTTCGAGGTGAAACGCAGGTTTTCGGGAGTGAGGATTGAAAGGTCAAAACTATAGGTGAAAATACGGCCAAGTGGGTAGAAGAAAAACAGACCGATAAACCCAAGCGGGACGAGCCATAGAAGTAAACGGGAAGCTAACCACGAAGGCACGAAGGTGCGAAGAAAATTAAATCTCCGTGTCTCCGTGTCTCCGTGACCACTCATCAATCCCATCAAACTACCTTAAAACGGTCTCCGTCCAGGCTCGAATCCATTTTTCACGGTTGGTTGCGATTTCAGACGGATCAAGTTCAGCGGGTTGGTTAGGAATTTGGGCATATTTGACGAATTCTTCCGGCAGGGTTGCATTCGGGTTAACCGGATAGACGAACATTTGCAGGGGCATATCTTCCTGGAACTGCTCACTCAACATAAAGTCCACAAACTTTTCGGCTAGGGCGCGTTGACCGGTCCCATGCAGGATGCCGACAAACTCGATTTGACGAAAACAGGTTTCGGGTCCGACAATGGAAGCGGTGGGCGCGTCATCCAGCGGGGACTCGGCGAAAATCACTTCGGCGGGCGGGCTGGAACCATACGAGACCACCATCGACTGCGGGCCCTGTCCGGAAGATGCGCTGAAATTAGTGTAATAGGCTGTTTCCCAGTCGTTTACCACCACCAGTCCGTTATCGCGCAACGCGGCCCAGAAATCGAGATAGTCTGGATCGCCAAAATGGGCCACCGTAGCCAGCAGGAAGGCCAGGCCAGGCGAAGAAGTGGCCGGGTTTTCAACGACCAGCAGGCCATTATATTCGGTTCTCAACAAACCCTCGAGCGTGGACGGAACTTGCAGATTATGCTCTTCAAAATAAGCCTTATCGTAGTTGATGCAGACATCGCCATAGTCAACCGGCAGCAGGTGATTTTCGGGATCCAGTTGAAACCGGGCCGGGATTTCCGTCAGCACAGGTGACTGGTATGTCTCGAAGATTTCGGCCTCCAGGGCGCGTGAGAGAAAGGTGTTATCCACGCCGTAAAATACATCGGCCAGCGGGGCATCTTTGGTCAGAATAGCCTTATTGAGCGCCGCGCCGGTATCGCCGCTGGCCAGGAAAGTCACTTTTATATTGTTGGCCTGCTCAAAAGCCTGTACCACCTCTTCACTGACAGCGAACGAATCATGCGTCATCACAGTCAATTCGACAGGGCCTTGAGGGCCACATGCGCTTATCGCTATGGAAATAGCCAACGAAAGAAACAGGAATCGTTTCATCGAATCTCCTTACTTCTCACCCTGAGCGGAACGTAGACCAGGTCGTTCGATCCTCCGCCCAGCGAGATAAACTCTAAATTATTCATTGATCCCAGGATATTCATTCTTCTATCAGTCGACGGTGCACAATCAGTAACAGGCCCGATTGGATGCGTATCGAAGCCGTACCATTGAGCATCACGTTACTGATGCCACGCGATTTGCTAGAAAATAACGTTTCACCATACAAAGGCCACCGCAAGCCATCGGTAACGACACCTTCTACGGGATCATGCCAGGGAATCAGCGAGACGATATCCCCGCTTCGCCCCCGCACCTCCGCCTGCCCCCCTTTCGCGGCAAATGCCCGGCAAAAGAAGGCTTGTTCTACCCCGTCATCTATACGGATATCAATGGCCGGCAGAGTTGGGTCTTTCAATATGGACAGGTTAGCCAGAGTCTGGTCGAGACGTCCGCCCAGCGCGCCGACAATCAATATAGCGGAAGGCTGCAACTCAAGCGCGTAACGCAAGGTAAGCTCGATATCGGTCTCGTCCTTGTCTTCGGAGTATTGCTTTATTTCCACTTCGGCTGACGTGAGATCGAACAATGTATCTTCATCGATGGAATCCAGGTCACCAATAACAATTTCGGGCAAAATGCCCATCTTCAGCAAATGATTGGCGCCGCCATCCGCAGCGATGAGGTAATCATCCGCCTGGAGCAGTTCGCGCGCAGCTTCCAGGTCTGGCAATTCTCCGTTGGCAAAAATGACGATTCTTGGCATAAAAAATATCCTCCGCCGAGGGAGGATACGCTAGTCGCAATATCTTCCCTCCGCCGGCATGATCCGGATCAGGTATTGCGGGTCGAGCGCTGGACGCTCCTCTCAGCCCGTAAAACGGACTCCCCGTTTAGCTGTTGTAGGAAAGAGTATAAGAGGACGGATACCCACTTGTCAAGTGCTGTTTTCCTTGCTAATTAATTTCTTGTTTTGATTCAGAGTTTACGCAATAGCATAGGGGAAGCCCAGGTATCCATCACAGAGATTCCCACAGAACCTTTTAATTAGGACTTACGCAGTTCGTGAAAAAGTGCCAAAAATAAGGGCTGTGTAAGCACTGTTAATGTAGGCAACACAGGTTAAAAAAATTCAGGGCAGACCGGTTTCGTCTGCCCTGGTTAGTGCCTGAAGGATGTACCTTCGAATTTTTGATTATCTCTTTGTTGTGTACAGAAGTTCTCAGCTATTATGTTTATATCGTCCGGATATCAGCGTACACGGCGCTTCCATTCTTCCTTGAACTGCAACTCCCGCGGACTGACGCCCGAATCGAGTGCAAGAAAGTCTGTTATCAGGCGGTTGAAGCGGGCCGTCTCGTCGATCATAGGGAAGTGTCCGGAGCCGTCCAGCACCACATGGTGCATCATGTGCGGTAAATTGATGGAATTATCCGGGGGCGGGGCCGGGATGGCGGGGTCATTCTGTCCGTGCACGAGCAGGCAAGGAATCTGCGTTTGGCGCATTTTTCCAAACAATCCATTCGACTGGAAACTGCTGATCGACTCGGTAATCGCCTTGGGGTCCGCTTTTGAGGCGTCGGCAAGGGCTGTGGCCGCTTCGGGCGTTTTGTTACCCAGCCAGCTTACCAAATCGGCTATGGATGCAGTCCGCAAACGGGAATTGATCGAGTCGTAATACATCGGGCAGTTGACCGCCATCATGCGATCCACACTTTGCGTCCAACGGGAACAGAAGTTGAAACCTACCAGCGCGCCCAGCCCGTGCCCGACGATGGCCACTTTACCTATCCCCATTTCATCCAGGAAACGGCTGAGCAGGTCGGTTTGCTGGTCAATGGTGTAGTGCATGGGGTCTCGCGCGGATTCCCCGAAGCCCCACATATCGAGAGCATACGCGCGGAAGGAAGTGGAAGCCACCTGCATAGAAGAAATCCAATACCGCCACGAACCGACCCAGCCGTGGAGGAAGATGATGGGGCGACCACGTCCCAGCACCTCATAGTGAACGATCTGTCCTTCCAGAAGAATTGCGCTCATATTTCCAATAGTTTCTTTTGTTTACAGACTTTATTTCCCAAACTTCGCCAGTA
The DNA here is from genome assembly GCA_049687655.1 of Anaerolineales bacterium. GTDB lineage: Bacteria > Chloroflexota > Anaerolineae > Anaerolineales > Villigracilaceae > JAABUE01. The sequence goes on from JBAVJG010000262.1 coordinate 13,851, forward strand.
TCGCGCGGACGCGTTCAGTCAACTGATCAGGGGCAAAGGGTTTGAGCAGATATTCCTCTGCACCGGCATCCATACCGTCGCGTATTTCCGCTTCCTGTCCTTTGGCAGAAAGGAATACAACGGGTACATCTTTGAGCTTCGGGTCCGCCTTGATTAGCTTGCAGGCTTCATAGCCGGTCATGCGCGGCATACGCACATCCAGCAAGATCAGATCTGGATATTCTTTTTGTGCAACCTGTACGGCTTCCTCGCCATTTTGTCCGGTTACCACCTCATAACCCGCAAAGCGCAAAGTAAAGGCAACCAGGTCACGAATATCAGGTTCGTCTTCAGCAATCAATATTTTTGTCATTTTCTCTCTATTCGCCTTTCTTATCTACGGGCAATGTAAAGGAAAAGGTGCTACCCGATCCCTCCCCGCCGCTATCAAGCCAGATGCGTCCGTTGTGCATCTCTACCAACTGTCTTACGATTGCCAGACCCAGGCCTGTACCGGGGGTGGCTAATACGAGCGGGTCTTCGCCGCGATAAAAACGGTCAAAGATGCGTGCTTGATCCTCTTTGGAAATGCCAACGCCAGAATCTGCCACATCTACCTGTACTTCGCTGCCATTGGCAGAGTGCAGGTGTACAGTGATCTGCCCATTTTCAGGAGTGTAATGATAAGCATTGTCTACCAGATTGCCCAAAATCTGCCGGACACGTTCTGCATCACCCCGTACACGCGGAAGGTTTTTGGCCGCATCCAGGGAGAAAGCCATCGGTTTGTTTTCTTCCTGCGAACGCCGCAAGATATCTGCGAGGATATCTTCAGCTACATCTCGTAAGTCAAGCGGCTGCGGAGATAAGGTGACTCGTCCAGCCTCGATACGGGATATATCCAACAAATCGTTCACAAGGATATTGAGTCGTTCCGTATTGTTTTTGACAATACTCAAGAAATGCGTCTGGTTTTCGTTCAAAGCACCGGCTGCACCCATCAGCAGGATGTCCACATAACCACGGACGGAGGTCATCGGCGTGCGCAACTCGTGACTGACTGTCGCCACAAACTCGGACTTCAACCTGTCCACTTCGACTTCGTGTGTTATGTCACGGAAAATGGATACCGTCCCCAGGAAATCGTTCTGGAGGATGACCGGAGCGAGATGCACCAGCGCAATACGTCCATCTTCGAGTTCCAATTGCTCGGCATATGAATCGCCAACCTGATAAGAAGCCGGATCGTTTGACCAGTCATTGATAGTCTGCATCCAGGTGCCGGCAGCTTTACCAAAGATGCCGCCAAAGGCGTCCAGTGATTGATCGATCACATTGTCCGACTCTAGACTGAGAATCGCAGTAGCAGAAGTGTTCAGGAATGTAATCCGGTTATCAGAGCCGGTTACCACCACACCATCCGCCACAGCCTCCAAAATAGCCTGTGAGCGACTGGCCTCCTCCTGCTCCTTCCGCAACATGCTGCCCAGGCGTTCTGCCTGGTCACGGATTAACTCGTACAAATGGGCATTGTTGATGGCGATGGCAACCTGACCGGCAATAGCCTTGACCATGCCCAGGCGTTCCGGTCCAAAGTAACCGACCTGGCGATGAAAGACCATCAACACACCGATCACATCTTCGCCTACCAACAAAGGAGCCACAATCGAACTGCGATGCTCGCTGGAAGCAGATCCAGATTTAACCCAGCGCTCGTCTTTGTGCAAGTCTTCAATCAGTGTCGCTTCGCGTGTCTCGACCACCCAGCCAGCCAAACCTTCACCAACCTTTAGCGTAAAACCGCGGCTTTCGGAAGGTTCTTCTGCCTCTCCTGTTAGATAGCCATAACCGGCACGATAGTGTAACAAATTATCTTCAGCGTGCAGAAGCATGATCGTGCCCTGCTCACCTCCGACAGCTTCATTCAACAAAGCCAATGTACGACTGAGAGCACGATCGAGGTCGAGACTGGCGGAAACCTCTGTCAAAATACGCAGCAGGGTTTCGGTATTAGTTTTTTCTCTTTCCACATCGGCAGTGCGGTTGATCACCCGTTGTTCAAGCTCTTCCGCCAAGCGCTGTGTTTCAGCAAACAGGCGCGCGTTTTCAATCGCTACGGCTGCCTGTTGTGCAAGACTGTTCAAAAATTCCAACTCAACATTTTCAAATTCCAACCCTTTACCGGTTCGCCAGACTGTCATTAAGCCAGTCAGGCGTTCTTTTGAAATAACGGGAACACTCATCAGGTGTTCATGCAAACTTTCCTGTGTTCCCTCGATCATCCGGGCACGTGGATCATTTTCAGCATCATTGATGATTTCGCCCACTTTTTGTTCCGCGATGCTGCCCAAAATGCCTTCACCAATGGATAAGGGAGAATCCTTGATCTCATCCGCATCCTCGCCGACAACTGCAATACCGTGTAGAACACTTGAATCGGGTTCGAGGAGGTAAACTGCGCTTGTTTCTGCCTGCAATAAATCTTTTGCATAGGCAACAATACGCTTCAACACATCTTCGAGATCTAATGTGGCCGAAATATCACGACCAACCTCGGCCAGTGCCATCGTCTCCTGTGCTCTCCGCTGCGCTTCCTGGAACAGACGTGCGCTATCCAACGCTACGGAGGCCTGATTGGCGACCGTGATAGCCAACTCGATCTCTGAGGTGCTAGGACGCTCTTGAGCGGGTAATTGCAGGAACAGAATACTGCGCAGAGTACCACCACTGACAAGAGGCAATGCCATCACGCTACTCGTTTTCTCACCAAGCATTGATGTCAAAGAGGCTACGGCAGATTCACTCAGGAAATCTGCGCTCGTGAATACGCCCAGCGATTCGCGCAACTGGTCAAAAATCGGAGCGTCCGGTAAAGGTTTAGGCAACTGATCCTTTCGCTGTGGTGTAGCGAAAATCCAGGTTGCTGTCTGACCATCCAAACGCACAACTGACACACGCATCGCTGCAAAAGCTTTCCGTAATTCTTCAGCCGTGACCTTTTGGATTTCTTCAGCGTCCAACAAACCACTCATTTGCGAGGAGAAACGGTTCAGCAAGGCTAAACGCTGCGACCGTTGGTCAAGTTCTGCTGCGCGGTTCACACTCTCTTCATAAAGGCGCGCATTTTCCAGCGCAACAGCCGCCTGACCGGCAAAGGTTGTCGCTATCTGCACATGGTCGGCTGTGTAGAAACCGGATTGCCATTTTTCCAGTGTAATCACACCGACCACTTCTCCTTTTGATATGAGCGGAATGCCCAACCAGGACAAGCGCGGTGTCTCAATTTGCGGGAAGCGTTGATCTTCACGTACATCAGCCACGGAGATAGGTTGTCCTGCGCGGATCATTTCCTGAAACAAGGCGCTGTCAGCAACCTCGACGGTCAATCCCAACCTTTGCTCAGCATCGGCAAAACCCGTGGCAGCAGCAACGCGTAGATGTTCCTTCTCACGTAACAACAACGTAGCCGTGTCAAAAGGCAGAACGGGGTGTAACTGATCGAGTAAGGATTCGACCAGAGTATGGCTCCGCAGGCTTGAGGTCATCGAGGTAGCGACGTCGTTCAAAGCCTGGAGTTGACCGGCGCGCTCCTGAGTCGCCTGCACCAAACGGACGTTCTCCAACGAAAGCGCCACTTGTTGTGTAAGCGACAGGAGCAACGTTGCATCTTCAGGTTTAAAGGCAGCCTGAGTATTGAAATTATCCAAAACCAGTACGCCCAGACCCCGCACCCCCGCCACGATAGGGATAAGTATAGAGGAAACAGGTAGTCGACCACCAGTAGCCTGACGGAACAAGAATAAGTTTTCCGCTGAGAGTGCATAGTCACGTGCAAAGTTCAACTCATCGATACGTTGCGGGGTCTTCTCTTCGAACACAATGCCAGGCAATGCTTCACCGGGTTGGTAACTGATTTTCATCAAACTATCATTGTCCGCATAACCGTCACAAGTTCGAGGAGTCAATTGGGAAGTGTTCTCATCCCACAGCAACACCACTCCCGCATGTGCTGCCGGCTGGATCACCCGGCGGGCGCTCTCAAGCAACGCCTTTACGATTTCATTCGGCGCCAGACCGCTGATCTGGCGACTGAAATCGAGCAACAGATCCACTTCCTGCAAGCGACGGCGAGTCTCACTGAGCAGGGATATATTTTGCAGGATAACGGACGTCTGGCGTGCGATCTGATAATAGACCTGACGATCTTCATCCGTGAAGGGTGGAAGCGGTTCCGGGCTAACGGCCATTATGGCTGCTACCGTTTTCTCCTGAACAATGACGGGCAAACAAATAAATGCTTTCGCGTGCAATCCACTGAGTAAGGGCGTATCACGCCATTCATCAACTTCATCCTCGCTGGCCGAGAGGATAGTCTCGCCCGTCTGCAAACAGGCACGCAATGGATTGCGTTGACCGAACAATGTTTCCGGACTTGTCGCCCTCGGCACACTGCCCAGCACGTGCAACAAACGCGGGCCCTCGGGGGCCTCTTCAGCCACTAATGCCACCGACATACCAAGTTGTGTGAGAACCTCGCGCCCTAATGCCAGCAATGCAGAGGAGGCATCCAATTGGCGACTGACGGATTCTGTAATCGCCAGCCCGGCACGGACTCGCTGGGCCCGGCGATCCAAATTATGGATAGAGATGGTTTGCTCCAGATCCTTGTGCAGCAACAGCGGCAGATCATTCTGGCTGACACTGAGCAACCGTTGTTGCCGTTGCAGACCGGAAGAAAGCGTTTCCACACGGTTGCGCAGGTCGCTGAAGCGAGACGTGTTGCTGATTACCAGGGAAGCCTGCGCCGCAAATATTTCAATGGTATCGATTGTGGCTCTGTCTGGCCGCAAGCCGTCATCGGGCGCATCCAGGCTGAGCAACCCAAGTGGATTTCCCTGAACATCATTCAAAGGAATAAGCAGAAAATCATCCGGATCCCAGGCGTTTTCTGCTTGTTTGATCTCATCAAAGTCTAACGTAACCATATGGACATCTGCAGGCACAATAGGCGTTTCGTCAGCAGGGATAAAGTACGAACGTCCAATGCGAAATTCCGGCTTGAGCAATTGCTGGACACTTGCCAGAGGTTGCTTGCGCCCCAGCAATTCGGCAAGCACTTCTTGCGGGAACCCAATTCCTGTCACTCGTCGTAGCATTCCCGTATCGGGATCATATACACTGAAGAGAATCGCCTGGAAGGGCGTCGACTCACGGATGGCATTCCCAATAGCGCGTAACTGTTGCTCCAGAGGCTGATCAAAATTGATCGCATAATTAATCTCTGTCAGGCTCGACATGGTCTCAGCACGGCGGCGCAAAAGTTCAGCACGCTGTCGTTCCGCCTGATACTGGCTGGCAGTATTCAGGGCAATGGATGCTTGTACTGCCAATGTCTCGACCAAATTCACAGTTGAATCGCCGAAGAAATCCTTTTGGCTGGCATGCAGGTAAATAACGCCCGCCAGATTTCCATTTTTATGGATAGGAATGAATAGAGCCGAACGCACGTTCTCATGCGGTGCCGGTAGATCTTCGTGCTCAAAATCGTTGACTACGAGCGGTTTATCTGTATCGACAACACGAGCAAGCATATGGATGAGATTCTCATCAGCCGGGCAGCCGATGGAAAACAGGATATCCGGTTTTTCACCCGGATGCCATCGACTAAAAAGCAAAATTGTGCCGCACTCTGCACCCGTGGTGCGCAAACTCTCATCATGCACCAGTTCCAGCAGCTTGTTCACATCCAGGGACGCATTCAGTTCGCGGCTAACGCGCATCACGGCGGTCAACTGGTCTACGCGGTTACGCAGTTTCTCATCCGTCTGGCTTACCAGTCGGGCGCTCTCCAACGCAGATGCAAGCTGTCCGGCGGCAGTTGTCACCACCTGTAAATCATATGAGTTGAAAAATTCAGGCTTGCGACTCCCCAACATCAATTCGCCCAGGCTGCGCTCGCGCACCACCAACGGGACAACCATGGCCGATTCCATGCGTAAAGTCGTGATAATGGGACGATAAACCGGTAAGACCCGTCGGTCGCTGCTCAACCGCCCGGAGCTGAAGGGCTTTTGACTGCCTGACACAGTTGAGCGGTATTGCGAATCGCCTACGAACATGCGAGACAGTACATCCGCCGCTTCGTCCTCGACCCCGTAAATGCTTCCGTCATGGAGACGTAATTCGCCGTTTTGTTCATCCAGCAAAAAGATCGCCGCAGAATCAGCCTGGAAGAGATGCGCCAATTCGCGGAGAGAATGTTCCAGCACTTCATCCAACGAGGCCGCCGACGCTGAAAGGCTGGCCACCCGCCGCAACGCGTCCGACCGGTACGCACGTTGGCGCGCCTGCTGTACCAGCACCGCATTTTCGATAATGGCTGTGGCCTGGTTGGCAATGATATTCGTCAGACGTAATTCCTCATCTGAGAACGCGATAACGCCCTGTTTATGATTCGATAATTGCATAAAACCGATCAGACGCCGACCAGTCAACAACGGTACCAAGGCCGAATCCCGCAAGCTGGCAGCTTGTGCCAGGTTCCGGATTCCGAGCGCTTCCCAGGTTTCATCTTCCGCAGCATTCAAAGTCACCAGGGGCTGTTGAGAGGCTATCAAATCAGAGGCAATTTTTTCGTTGGCGAGAGTCGTACGATATATTTCCACAATGTGCGGAGGCAGGCCCTGAAACGGGATTTGGCCTTCCAGGGTGCGCTTGCCTTCGTCATAAAGTAAGAAGCCAAGAATTTCAACATCAAATAACGGGGAAACGCTCTTGACCAGTCGTTCGAACAAGTCTTTCATATCCTGACTTACGCTGACAGCCTGCGCCAGATTAGCGAGACCGGTCAATTCGGCTGTGCGTTGCTGTTCCACCTCATAGAGCAATGCATTTCGAATGGCTAGCGCCGTCTGCCCCGATACCAGTTGAAGCAACTCAAATTCATGTTGGCTGAAGCTGCTTTCCACCGCTTGCCCAACTTCAAGCGTGCCCAACAGAGTTCCATCATCCAGCAGTGGGATGCCAATGTAGGACCGGACCGAATAAGTTTCTGTCGCGCCATTCGGCACATCGCCATTTCCGGGGATGGTCTGTGAGAGGAAGAGTGGCCTATGTTCCTTCAACAACGCGAGGGCATAATCCCCAAAATAAGACCTTGTCACACGTCGCAGCGAGCGAGGTTCACCGGAGCGTCCTTCAAAACGATATGGGATCAATGCATTATTGGGTTCATCCCAGAGTTTAAGTTCCAATGTATCTGCTGAGATCAAATGACCTACATTTTCCAGAATGGCCTGCAAAGTTTCGTGCAAGTCGAGGCTGCTTGATATCGACTGTCCGAACTCGGTAATCACGCGCAAGATCGAAGCTGAAACTTGATTATCATTCCCAACCGATAATGCCGGCGCGAGATCCAGGATTCGCAATACCACCATCATTGAAGGAGTCATTCCCGGCACGCGATACGAAGTGGCCTCTGTCAGTTGAGCGCCAATGGAGATTCTTTTTTGGCCTTCTTTAAAGAGCAGGGAGAGAAATTCGTTGGACGGACGTGTGTAACGTGTCAGACGTTCCAGTTCAGCCTGTTCATCTTGGTGCAGACCGAACATATGACGCGCCGTGCCGTTCAAGTATTCGACCCGTCCACCCCCCTGGACAATGATAACGGCATCCTTTTGGTCCAAATTATTCGGATATAACAGTGAGGAATCAGAAAGGTTTGCATGAGGCTGGTTGTCGGGGGATAATATCCGCAACAAAACACGGACCAGTAAAACAAATACCAGCCCGACAACAACTAAAATCAGACCCAGGCCTAAGCCTTCCATTGGAAATGAAATCCCTACTCTACCAGCTCGCCCGGAGTATCCTTCCGTCGCGCTTCAGCCCCCATTTCAGTGATCTCACGGATATCGGCAAAGCCATATTCAGAAGGCGCCACGATTCCAACAGCAAGTGTCATGAAGGGAACGTTCTCCGGTCCATTGCCGGTTTGAGCTGTCATGAAACCCTGTTGACGATCGATGAAATTGTAATGGGTTTGCACTTCTTCCGCAAAACGCTCCTTCAGTCGCTGTTTGATCGAAGGAGCAGCATTTTCAGTTGTGATGATGATGAAATTATCACCACCTGCATGACCGATGAAATCCGAAGAAGTGCCGGTTTCATCCACCACTTCGCCGATCATCATGGCGCAGAAACGCAACACATCATCCCCGGCTACAAAGCCGTACACATCCCGGAATGGATCAAGATGATTGATGCGGATATCGATCAGCGCCCAATCCTTTTCTCGAATGATCTTGCGCAGTTGTTCCTCAATCAGGCGTCCAGCCGGAAGCCCGGAACGTGGATCGGTAAGGCTTTCTCGCTCCGAACGACGGATGGCGCCCTGCACGCGCAGCTTCAACTCCTCGATATCGAAGGGCTTCGTGATGTAATCATCCGCACCCAGTTCGAGACCTTGCAGTTTATCGCTGCGCTCGTCCTTCTGCGTCAGGAAGATCACCGGGATATGGCTTGTACGAGTGTTCGTCCGTAATGTGCGGCAAACCTCGTACCCGTCGATATCCGGTAGCATAATGTCCAGCACAATCAAGTGTGGCAACACCTGCTTGGTCTTCTCCAACGCTTCAGAACCGCGAACGGCTACATCCACGTCAAACTCCAGGCCGCTGAAATAGATTTTCAGCATATTCCCGATATCAACGTCGTCTTCAACAACCAATAGGCGGGGCTTTCCCATAGAGCCTCCTTTATTCGCGCCGAGCCCTTTTTCGGGCATTCTGGCGCACGGCTTCGATTTGTTGCGGTGTAACTTCTCGCTCGAACGAACGGAACCCGCTCAAGCGAAAGCCATGCTTATCAGCAATGGCAGTGATTTCATCTACACGCTCACGAGTGATGTGCTTTCCGAGCGTATAATCTTCAAAACGACCTTCAAGGGCCAGGGCGATTGTCTCCGCCATACAGGCGTAGGACTTGCCCGGCGGAAAGCCAAAGTTAAAGTGGAAATCAACGGGGCCTGGTACATCAACCATTCCGCCGTCAATCACTAATATATCATCTCTTGTGGCTGCTACCATTGCAGAAACATCACGAGGTCGTGCCACATCACACACCACACTTCCGGGTAAAAGATGCTCCGGCTGGATGACATCGTGAACTGCGCTAGTCACCGTCAAAATCAACTGCGCTTCGGCTAAAACATCCATCTTTGTACTGACGATCAACTCGCCTCTTCCCGGACCCGACAACTGCTCCCGCAACTCAAGCAACGGACCTTCACTACGTCCGATCAAATATAAGCGCGATACATCCTCTACTAACAACTCAGCACAAACCCGGCCAATCGTGCCTGATGCACCCACAATCGCGGCTGTCGCTTCGCGCAATGGGATATCCATCTGGCAGGCTGCCTCACGGATCGCCTGCACTGCAATGGATATGGTATAAGCATCGCCTGTGGTAACAGGTACATCCAATGAGCGTGCAATAGTCACTCCTGCGTCTCCGATGACCGAGGTAAAGGCACCCAGGCCCAACATCCGGGCTCCGAGGCGTTCAGCCATACGGCCCGTCTGGATAATCTTACGATAAACAATCCTCTCTGGCAACTCTAACATTCGTCGAGGGGTATAAGGGGCAGCAATGAACCAACCCGTCACCTGCTTACCGGTAGCGACGGAGGTGATGCCTTCGATCTCTGAAATATAAACAGGGGGAAAGAACGTTGAAAAAAAGTCGATCTGACGCTCAGTCAGAACACTCCCCAAAAACGGGAATTTCCGGCTGACATCCCGCTTGGGATCAATCGGGTGAATGATAAAAGCGAACGTATCCATCGGGTTACCAGGATTCCACCTCCGACCGCTCACCTTTCGGACGATAGAGCGCTTGATGTTGCGAAGCATTTCTCATCTGGAAATGATCGCTATCTTCAAAACGCACATCACGGTCGATTACCTGTCTTTTATCAGAAGCAACGATCACAACATCAGATTCGATGGTGCGCGCCGGGTAAACGATCATGCCAGAGCCAATGCGGCAATTATGTCCAACACAACTGCCGATCACCGGACGATTAGAGATACCCAGTCTATCATTTCCATCTAGGGCGCGAATGGGCGTTGGAATCAGGTTGAAATCGGTAAATGTGGAACCGGCACCAATGAACGTGTTGCGTCCCACCACACACATTTGCAAACAAGTATTTTGTGCGATCATGCTGTTATCCATGATGGTGGTCATGAACATGGCCGCTCGGAAGGGTAAGAAGGTTCCATCTCCCACAACGGAGAGCATCAACTGCACATCCTGTGATATGTTGACATTATTTCCGATAATACAGTTTTCGATCATAGCCCCGGCATTGATAATGACATTGTCGCCAATAGTCGTTGGTCCATGAATGACAGCGCGCGGATCGATCACACAATTTTTTCCAACAGTGACCAATTCTGAGGATTCAAGCAATTGACGACCCTCGTAAAGCGCCTTACTGATAACCTTAATTTTATAAAGGGTATCTTCGTTCAAGCGTTTCTCAAAACGTGCCCCACGCGAAAACAGCCCAAACACAACATCAGCCAGATGCACATGTACCCAGGAATCAATCGCTATTAGAGCCCGTAAGGGGACATTGAATACCAAATCACCTGTCTGGTCGGCCATGTAAGTGGGTACATGATAGTATCCCATCTCACGCGAACCCAAATCGATCACCAACGGTTCCACGTCAGCGACTGGACCGTTGGGGTAATACCATAAATCAGCTAAAAACAAATCACCAGCCGGGGTATAAGATGTCGAGAGTGGAAAAGCATGTTCACGAAAGGCCGGATCATCAATTGAATAGGCCGCTCGCACGGCGCGCTTTTTCTTTTTAGCCTTAGTGATGAATTCTGATATATAGGACTCGTCGAAAAATAAATTGTCGCGGTACACCAGGGTTGGCTCACGGACCAACGGTAGACGCTTGCCGGGTTCCAGTTCACGTTCACTGGTCACATAGGGCGCCAAGACATTACGTTGGTACAGCCAGAGCGGCTGGTTTTGAATACGCAAATCCCGCGCACGTTCGTTGAACGGCTTGATGATATGAGGGGCATTCAAAATAATCTTCAACATCTAATGTATTTTCTCACAACTTATCAATCTCATGAAAAGGATGAACTAACAAAATTGTCAGATCAGGTCAACGGCTCGCGGTCAATAACAATGAGGCAGGTAGAATCACCTTGCGCAATACAGGTCTCTTCCACTACATTATAAAACTTTCCGCCGCTAACCCAGTATAACGCTTCTTGCAACATTCCCACTGTAAATTGGCAGACTGGTTCAAATACCTGCCTCCCCCAACACCAGGGACAGCGCTCAATTTCCCAGAGTATCCTATACTCTGATTCCTGCAAAGATACTTTTTGGTCTGTATGTTGGTTAAAAAAATCTGTCATGGTACGCAATACGGCCAGCAATTTCAAATCGGGAGGTTGAAAACGGAAGGTTGTATTGTTCAAACCTAACTCAGGCCCGTAGGTACGCAATCCATGTGAGAAAAAAATCCGTCCAGTGCGCAAAGCTAATCCACGCCCGCCACGCGGACCAAATCCTTGCTCCAGCCCGATTTGTAACTGACTGAGAATTTCAAAGGGAAAGTTTCTTTTTTCATCGTCCGGGGGATAATTGTCAATCAGTGAGGAGAGCGAAGCCAGGTTTAGTGTTGCATTGAGGCCATTTTTCCCCATCACTTCCTCAAAAGCCAACAGCGTGATACGCCCCAACCTGTTCGGGAAGTAATAGTTAAGAGTTGTATCCATTAATCATTGGAGGGTTCTTCGTCAAGGAAGGCTTTGAGTTTGTGCATAAAATGCTCGGATTCATCCAACATGATGAAGTGTCCGGCCTTCGGAAAACGTTCGGTCTTATTATGATCCACCCCTACGGCCAGCGGTCTCCACTGCATCGGATGGACAATATTGTCTTTGCCGCCATACATACCCATAACCGGGACTTTGATATCGTCGAGCATCGGACGCAGGTCTGTGCGGCGTAGAGATGCGATGCTGCGCAGGAAAGATTCAAGGGTTGTGCGCGAAAGGTCACGGTCCATCATATCCGCAAAACGCGGGTCACGACATATAAATGGTGAGGCAACCCGCATACCAAATCGAAAAGCGCCCATCATATTGAAAAGCAAAAACGCAATAGGACGATAGCCTGCCCATTTCAAAGGCAAAGCCAGCGAAGAGCCTGCAATCGGCGAACCGACCACGACAACCTTCGATACACGCTCGGGAAACTGGATTGCCACCGACAAACTGACCGTCCCGCCCATGCTATGGCCAACCAGAGGAGCCTTTCCAATGCCTAACTGGTTCATGAACTGGTCTACTAAACTGACAAAATCCTGCACGGCGTAGGTTTCACGTTTTCTTCCAGACTCGCCAAACCCCCAAAAATCTAATGCATAGGTGCGATAATACTGGCCCAGATAAGCCATGGTCTCCTGCCACAAACCCCAAGATCCCAGCCATCCATGCAGCAAGATGACTGGGCGTCCCCGTCCGTACACTTCGTAATGAACGATACCCTGGTCTGTGGTGATCGAAGACACTGAACCCTGATTACCGGTCCCCCTACCCCCCGGTCTCCATTTCCTCGAGGATGCTATATAACAATTCCAACAAAACTTCTTTTACTGTTTCGCGTTCCGTAGCTACACAAGACAAAAACTTCACGTTCGGATCCAGCCTTAGCGCGTGACGCATATCTCCCAATTCCCAGGCATCTTTTTTGTCCTGCTTATTGGCAGCCACAACGTAAGGAGTTGGCGCATAAGCACGGAAAGTTTCCAGGATCGAGCGCGCTTCACGAAAGGTCTCTGGACGAGTGCTATCTACCATAACGATAAACCCCAACATGCCCTCAGACAGGATTTCCCACATAAAGTCGAACCGCTTCTGACCGGGAGTCCCAAATAGATAAAGAACCAGGTCTTCATCTACAGTGATGCGCCCGAAATCCATCGCCACAGTTGTGGCTTCTTTGACCGCACGTTCATCAGCACCCGAAATCTTGCGTTCTGTAGCTACAACATCGATCTCGCTGACAGACTGTATGAATTCAGTCTTACCAGCGCTAAAGGGCCCCGTCACAACCATTTTGACTGTTTGCATGATAATAAATCCTTCCCAATCGTGATGTTTACAGCGATCGGATGCGTCCGATAATCTTGTTCACTAAGGACTTTTGCTCTTCCTTGTTCTGAGTTGGGAACATCTTCGGACTTTGAGGAACCTTAGCACCCACCGGACGGACAATATCAACCAGACCAGCCTGTAAGAGACCATACACGATGCGACGAATATCCAGATCGTTCATTTTATTGGCTCTTGCAATCTGCTTCATTGTATTCTTCGGGTTTATATAAGAAACCACACGCCATTCTTCTACGCTCAAGTTGATATTTTTAAGCGGACGATCGGTGAACTTAAGCGCCATATCCAGGCTTGGGATCTCGTCTTGTAACTGCTCCCATTCACGCAATTGCCGTGAACCTTCAATAATTAAATTTTCCAGATCCAGCCGGACATTGATGCGATCATCAGGTGGAAGCATTTCTGTATCAAACCGGAAGGAACCTTCCACCCAAGTGTACAACCGTCGTATTATCTCTGCAAAGAAATCCTGTAAATTGATAAGTATATCTTCTTGCGATACATAGCCGGCATTGATCAGCAACAATCCCAACTCTTTATCTGTTATCCTCCCTGCTCGCTCGACAATTGCACGGTATTGGTTTGCCGTCAGCTTATTAGCACGATGTAACACCGTCGCCAGGCGGTTATCTTCCTGACCGATGCGCGCAAAGGCCAGCTTTCCATTCCGGAACGCGACATGGGCCTGGTCAGCAGACCCATCTACAATTAATGTACCGGTCTTGCCTGCCAGATTAATCAGATTTAAGAGTTGTGTGATCGTAAAATCGCGTAAATTTCCGCGTAACGCCATAGCTTGCCTCAAAGAAGTCCCCCGAATGGGGACTAAAAAGATTATACATGCAAGGAATAGATGCGTCAAACTTGGTAGATTGACAATATTGAAAGGGCTTAGACGGCTGTGATAGACTCGTCCTGTTTCCGACTTTTGGAGGATTTCATGCGACTTAGAACATCGCTTCTTTTTCTGACGCTGAGCCTGCTGCTCGTTACCCCTGCCTTTTCTACTTCCCCGGCACTATCCGCCGCGGCTTCAACGTTTGTGACGGATGACCAGCCCACGCTCAACTTCCCGGATAGCATTACTTTTCAGGCAACCATTGAAAGCAGCGCGTCGATAACCTCTGTAATCCTTGAATATGGCACGCACCAACTGACCTGTGGCACAGTCCTTGCCAAGGCCTTCCCCCACTTCACCCCCGGGGCAAGCGTCACCCCGGAATGGACCTGGGAGATGAAACAGTCTGGTTCACTGCCCCCCGGTGCTTCTTTGTGGTGGCGCTGGCGCTACACGGACGAGAACGGAATCGAAAATGTGTCCGATAAAAAAACGCTTACCTGGCTTGATTCAGACCACGACTGGCAAACCATCACGTCCGGGCCTATTTATTTACATTGGTATTCCGGGGATCGGGCTTTCGCAAACGAGTTGTTGAACGCCGGGGTGGCAGGACTGACTCGATTAAAGAACGATGCCGGTCTGCAACCGGATCAGCCCATCCACCTTTACATTTATGCCAACACGGACGATATGAAAGATGCCATCCTTTACGAACCCACCTGGACCGGCGGCCTGGCATATGCCGATCACGATATCGTCATCATCGGCATCTCGCAACGCGACCTCGAATGGGGGCGCACAACCATCGCCCACGAACTCACTCATGTGCTGGTCGGCCATCTGACCTTCTCCTGCCTGGGCGATGTACCCACCTGGCTCAACGAAGGCCTGGCGGTTTATAGCGAAGGTCAGCTAGACCCGGCAGCTGAAACTCAACTCGACGACGCCATCCAAACTGACCAGTTGCTCAGCGTCCGTTCTCTCAGCGGCGGCTTTTCCGAGGTCCCCAGCCGAGCCTACCTTTCTTACAGCCAGTCCTACAGCATCGTTAAATTCCTGATCGAAACTTATGGGCAGGACCAAATGAACTCCCTGCTCATTACCCTGCGTGATGGGACCACCATTGACGAAGCTGTTCTACACGTTTATGGATTCGATGTAGACGGGCTCGAAAACGCCTGGCGCGAATCGGTCGGGGCGACGCTGAAAACTGCTTCCGCGCTGCCGACCGTCCAGCCTACCCCGACCTTTGTCCCCACGTATGTGCCCTTCGCCGGAGCACCAGTTGTTGTGACCTCGACACCCTATGCAATCCCAACCTCCTCCAGCGCAGAGCCGACGCCGCAATCGGGCGGTCCACCAATTGCATTGACACTCATACTGGCGGCGGTTGGTTGCTCCCTGGTACTGCTGATCGGCGTGCTGGCACTGGGCGCTTACCTTGCATCCGAAAGGCGCAAAGGAGGTGGGGATGAACCGGGCGCGTAAGTTATTCACATTCGTCACACTTGCGGTATTTATTGCCGTTGTTGTAGGTGCAGCGGGCAGCGCATCAGCCGGTAACCCGCTGCAAGGAACGCCTCAGCAGGCCCTGGTCCTGGCAGGAGGCGAGAGCACCAATCCCCGGGAATATGATCCGGCTACCACACACGGCTCCGGCGATAAGCTGGTCTACAGCGGACTGGTCGCCTTCGATCCCTACCTGAACCTGACTCCTGACCTGGCCGAAACCTGGGACGTCAGCCCGGACGGTACAATCTATACCTTCCATTTGCGGGAAAATGCCAGGTTCCAGGATGGGCGCCCGGTGACTGCACAGGATGTGATCTATTCCTGGGAGCGCGCTCTCAGCCCGGCCTTGGCTTCCGATACGGCACTAACCTACATGGGCGACATCCTGGGCGCGCGTGAAATGGCCAGCGGGCAGGCGGAACACGTCTCCGGTTTGCAGGCGCTGGACGAGCACAGCCTGCAAGTGACGATTGATGCGCCCAAGCCCTATTTCCTGCTCAAGCTGACCTACCCGACTGCCTTCGTGCTGGATAAAGCCAACGTCGAATCGGGCGAGGAATGGTTCCGCACGCCGAACGGCACCGGACCCTTCAAACTGACCGAATGGCGGCGCTTCGAGCAAATCACTTATGAGGCCAATCCCGATTTTTATCTGGGAAAGCCCTCCATCCCAGCCGTGATCGTCAAGCTGTTCAGCGGCGTCGGCCTGCGGTTGTATGAAGCCGGCGAGATCGACATGACTGGCGTATCATATGGCTCCGTCGAGCGCTTTCTCGACCCGAGCGAGCCGCTGCAGGACGAACTGGTGACCGGTGTGAACCTGTGTACCGGCTTCGTGACCTTCGACACCACCCGGCCACCTTTCGATGACATCAAGGTGCGACAGTCCTTTTCAATGGCATTTGACCGCCAGAAATACATCGACGTGGTGCTCAACGGACGGGCGCTGCCTGCCATCGGACTTTTTCCGCCCGGCCTGCCCGGCTTCAATACCGGATTACAAGGCCTGCCCTACGACCCCGAGCGTGCCCGGCAGCTTCTGGCGGAATCAAAATATGGAAATAACCTGCCCCCTATCATCTACACTGACGCAGGCATCGGCTCCAGCATCGGACCAGATGTGGCCGCCCTGGCGCAGATGTGGCAGCAGGTGTTGGGCGTAGAAATCACGGTCGAGAACCTGGAGCCGAATTTTTACATCGAAAAAATCTATGCAGGCGAACATGGACAAATCTTCGGCGGCGGCTGGTGCGCGGACTACCCCGACCCGGAGAACTTCGCGGACGTACTTTTCCACAGCGGGTCAGCGCAAAACAGCGGTGGCTATTCAAATCCCGAGCTGGATGCGCTGCTCGAAGCCTCGCGCGTGGAGCAGGAGGTGAGCAGACGCATCGAAATGTACCAGCAGGCCGAGCAGATCATCGTGGAGGATGCCCCGGTGCTATTCACCATCCATTCGCTGTCATACCGGCTGGTCAAGCCTTATGTGAAGGGTTACGTCTTCGCGCCGATTGCTGTTCCGATTGAACGGTATATGTGGTTGGAGGGCAAATAGACAGTAGACGGTGGACCGTAGACCGTGGAAAGTAGTTTGACGGCAAAGACCTCCCACAGTCTATCGTCTACGGTCAACGGTCTATGGCCTTGCCTCCACCACAAACTCCACCCGTTCGATTTCTCCCGCTAAACTGGACACTGCAAATGCAAACCGCAAACTGCCGCCGGGAACAATCCTTTTAGCCGACTCCCAGCGCCGCAGGCCGACTACCCGGCTAAATTCATCATAAGCGACCGCCGCCACCCAGACTGAATTGGCAGCAGGTACATCTTTCGGCAGGCGTACCATCCCACTGCCGACGGGGGCATGTGGTGCTTCGTGCTGGTCCATAACGATACGCCGGATGTGATCGAAAACATCACTGCTCAGGTGACTCTGCAGGATACGGACGGCGCTTCTCTGGCCAGTTCT
>JBAVJG010000263.1:0-2092 GCA_049687655.1 Anaerolineales bacterium
ATTCTAAAGACCAGCATATCGTTGGGCTGATTGATTTTGGAGATATGATCCATTCCTACACAGCGGGTGATCTGGCTATCGCGATTGCCTACGCCATCCTGTATCAACCTGATCCGCTGACAGCCGCTGCGCACATAGTGCGTGGCTATCACAGAGCTTATCCGTTGCACGAGAATGAACTGTCTGCCTTGTTCGGCCTGGTAGAGTTGCGGCTGTGCATGAGCGCATGTATTGCTGCCAAACAGCAAGCCAGCCAGCCAGATAATGAATATATATATGTCAGCCAGGGGCCCATTCGGAAAACCCTTCCCAAGCTGACTGCCATCCATCCGCGTTTTGCGGAAGCGGTATTCCGGGAGGCCTGCGGACTGACACCCTTTCCCGATGGTGAGGAAATCACCAACTGGCTGGCTTCCCATACGGACACCTTCGCATCGCCCCTGGACCTCGACCTGCACGCTGGTCCCATTCAAGTCCTCGACCTGAGCGTTTCCAGTCCGCTGCTAGACAGCGATCCCGCCAAGAACGAAGAACCTTACATTACCCCTCGCATTGAAGGCGCCCTCGCGGAAGCGGGCGCACAGGTTGGCATCGGTCGCTACGATGAAGCACGCTACCTATATACTTCGCCCGCGTTTGCCACCGGTAACAAAGTCACTGACGAATTTCGCACCATCCATCTGGGCATTGACTTATTTACCCCGGCTGGCACACCCGTCTACGCGCCGCTGGACGGAACGGTGGTCGCCTTCAATAATAACAATGCTCCACAAGACTATGGCCCGGTCATCATACTGGAACACAAGCCCGAAGAACACATAACTTTCTACACATTGTTTGGACATCTTAGTCATGAGTCTATGAACGGGATCAAGATCGGTCAGAGAATCAAGAAAGGGGAGCGGCTGGCAGCGATCGGGGAGGCCGATGCGAATGGAGGCTGGACTCCACAATTGCATTTCCAGGTCATCACCGATTTGCTAGAACTGGGTACCGATTTCCCCGGCGTCGCTCGACCAAGTCAGAGGGATGTCTGGCTGAGTCTATGTCCCGATCCCAATTTAATCCTGGGCATCCCATCTGAAAATTTCCCGCCGCGCGAACCGACTAAGGCCGAAACTTTGACAAAGCGCCGCCAGCGGCTGGGACGCAACCTGAGCATCTCCTACCGGCAGCCGCTTAAGATTTTGCGCGGCTGGAAACAGTACCTGTTCGACGAACAGGGTTGCAAGTACCTGGATGCGTACAATAACGTGGCGCACGTGGGACACAACCACCCGCGCATAGTGGCAGCGGCGCGGCGGCAGATGGGCGTGTTGAACACCAACACGCGCTACCTGCACGACAACATCACTCGCTACGCCGAAAAGCTGACCTCCCTGCTGCCGGAGCCACTGAGCGTGTGCCACTTCGTCAACTCGGGCAGCGAGGCCAATGAACTGGCACTGCGCCTGGCGCGGGCCTACACCGTTCAGCGCGACATGATCGTGCTGGAGGCCGCCTATCACGGCAACAGCACCACGCTGATCGACATCAGCCCCTACAAACATAACGGCCCCGGCGGGACGGGCACACCTGATTGGGTGCACATCGCACCCATCCCGGACGATTACCGCGGCGCATATAAGCGCGACGACCCAGGTGCAGGTGCGAAATACGCACGGCATGTGTTGGAGATCACCGAGATGTTGAAAGCGGAAGGCCGCGGACTGGCGGGCTTTATTGCCGAGTCGCTGCCCAGCGTGGGCGGGCAGATCGTCATGCCACCCGGCTACCTGGCGGATGCCTACCACTACGTGCGCGCGGCGGGCGGCCTGTGCATCGTCGATGACGTGCAGACCGGCTTTGGACGTGTGGGCACGCACTTCTGGGGCTTTGAGATGCAAGAGGTGACGCCCGATATCCTGGTGCTAGGCAAACCGATCGGCAACGGACATTCGCTGGGTGCAGTCATTACTACGCCCGAGATCGCGGACGCCTTCCAGAACGGTATGGAATACTTCAGCACTTTTGGCGGCAACCCGGTCTCGTGCGCGGTTGGGCTGGAAGTGTTGAATGTGGTTTTAGATGAGAACTTGCAGGAAAACGCCCG
>JBAVJG010000264.1:0-6785 GCA_049687655.1 Anaerolineales bacterium
GACCCAGGTCAAGGTCGGTCTCCGCGCCATCATCCAGCACATAGACCTCGCCATGTTGGTAGGGGCTCATCGTCCCGGGGTCAACGTTGATGTACGGATCGAGTTTTTGAACTGCAACTTGGAAGCCGCGTTCTTTGAGCAGTAAACCCAACGCTGCCGCAGTCACGCCTTTGCCAACTGATGAAACTACACCGCCTGTAAAGAATATATATTTTGGAGTCATTTGTCACCTCTTGGTTAGACCCTAAAGGTTTTCGCGTAGCACCCCGCAATGAAGTATAGGGGCTGAAACCTTTAGGGTCTCATTTGGATATTAAGAGAAACGGGGAGGGCGGTTGAGCCCTCCCCGTTGGGGGTTGCGTTCTGTTTTGGTAGATGATTTTTCGCTGGTTCATCCCACCAGTTTTACCAGATCTTCTGAAGCCCGGCGCATTTCGAGAAAGATCAACCCCAGTTTCGCATCATGCCTCGCCATGGCAGTCAGTACGGCTTCTTCGCCAACAGAAGTCAAGACAATAGAACCTGCATCACCCTTGATGTAGACCTGTTCCAGGCTTCCGCGTCCCAATTCGCTGGAAATGCGCTCGCCCAGGCTGAGCATGGCAGCCGACATGGCAGAGACACGGTCTTCCTCAACGCCTTGCTGCAGGGCAGAAGCCATGATCAGTCCGTCCACCGAAACGATAGCTGAGGCTTCGATGTCGGGCGCGGCAGCTTGCATAGTTCGCAAACGATCTACCATCTGTTCGGCGCGAGATTTTGTCATAGCACAGGCTCTCCTTGAAGGCTTTCAATTTCAGCATGAGTTTACCATAAAATCGAAATTCGCAGAGTTACCAGTACCTTTAGGTTCTGAAGAATGCCGATTTCTACAAAAGAAATTGGCTTTTCCCTCTCAATCGTGTTAAACTTATCGATTGTCATGAAGCGTATTTTTCTCATTATATGGCTGGTATTGCTCTACTTTCCTCAGTCAGTCCTGGCCCAGGAGGCGGATCAATTAACCATTACGTCCCCGCTCGAATCACAATTTGTACAGGGAGTGGTCACAATCTCTGGCAGTGTTACCATCCTGGGTTTCTCATCCTACGAATTGGCTTTCGCCTATGAAAACGACCCCACACAAACCTGGTTTGAATTGACTTCCAGCAGCCTGCCTGTATTCGAAGGCGAACTGGGTTCCTGGGATACGACCACACTGACCGATGGTGACTATGCCTTACGCGTTCGGGTATTTTTACTGGACGGAACGGTTCAAGAGACAACAGTATCCGGATTGCGTGTGCGGAATTACACGCCCATACCGACCTCCACCCCTACGCCGACTTCGACACCGGTTGTGCAGTTTGCGGCTCCCACCGCGCAACTGATCGCGCCCGCGCCTGCTACTGCTGCCTCGTCATTGCCAACACCTACACATTTTCCCCCGAACCCCGCCAGCCTGGCTGAAGCTTCCATTTCAGGTGCATTGGGAAAAGGCGCTGCCCTGGCATTGGTACTATTTGTAGTCTTTGGACTGCTCCTTAGACTACGTCGCGAGTGAAATTACAAAATGACTGATAATACATTCCTCATCGCTGGGCTTGGGAACCCGGGCCGTGAATACAAAGACAATCGTCACAACGTCGGCTTTATGCTGATAGACCGCCTCTCTGTCCGTTTGAATGCCCGCATGAGCCGCGTGCAGGCTAAAGCTCTGGTTGGATCTGTGAACTAC
Source organism: Anaerolineales bacterium (assembly GCA_049687655.1). Classification (GTDB taxonomy): domain Bacteria; phylum Chloroflexota; class Anaerolineae; order Anaerolineales; family Villigracilaceae; genus JAABUE01. Next base: position 1,718 of record JBAVJG010000264.1, read on the forward strand.
GAAGGGAACAAGCTTATTTTGGCAAAGCCGCAGACCTATATGAACCTGTCCGGCCAATCTATCCAGGGCCTGGCCCGCTTCTACAAGTTGCCGCTTGAAAACATGATCGTCGCGCACGATGATCTTGATCTGCCTTTTGGCACCATCCGCATCCGTCCAGGTGGGGGACCTGGCGGGCAAAAAGGCATCGCCTCCGCAATCGAACGCCTCGGCACCAAGGATTTTCGCCGGCTGCGTATAGGCATTGGCAGACCGCCAGGACGCATGGATCCCGCAGCGTACGTGTTGCAAGACTTTGCTCAGAGTGATTTGACTCTTCTCTCTGATGTTCTCGATCATGCCGCTGATGCCGTTTTAACCTTCGTTACCGAAGGGTTGAATGCGGCCATGAATAAATTCAACGGCGATATACAAACTTCGTAAACAGAATCGTTTATCTCTCTTATCCTATGGAATCCCTCATCAAAACCATCAAGGGTTTGCCACAATATAAAGCTCTCCTGAAATCTTTACAGGAAAGTGCCCCACAACCCGGCCTGGGATTGCCCCGTGCGGCGCGTTTGCCGCTCTTGTCAGCATTACATGAAGACTTAGACCAAGTTGTTTTGCTTGTCACCGATCGCGCAGATCACGCCCTAAGTCAATATGATGAGTTGGACTTCTGGACGGGAGAGGTTCCGCGCTATCATTTTGCCGAACCTAACCCGCTTTTCTACGAGCAGGCCGCCTGGGGAACCGCTACCCGCCGGGAACGCTTGCAAACATTGACGGGATTAGCCCGTTATCATCTTCCATTTGCGGAGAAGCCCAAAAATCCACCTATCCTCGTAGCCTCAGCACGCTCGTTGATGACGCGCACCTTGCCGCGCCGCGATTTTCTCAAGGCTTGCAAACGGCTCTCAGTTGGGCAGACCATCCAACCCGAACCGTTGCTGCGTTCCTGGGCAGGGGTCGGCTACCAGCGTGTGGATACGGTGCTCGAGCCGGGACAGTTCTCCAATCGTGGCGGATTGCTGGATGTCTGGCCTCCGGTGGAACCGTATCCAGTTCGCCTGGATTTTTTTGGTGATGAGATCGAAACCATCCGCCGTTTTGACCCGGCCTCGCAGCGCACGGTTGAAAAGCTGGACTCTTTGCTTATCACACCTGCGCGCGAGTTTTTAGAGAGTAGTAACGACTTCAGCCGTTCGGATATAGCTTCTGAAGTCTCTACTACAGACCAATTATCCGAATTCCACATTCCCCTGTTGCATAGTGCTCTGTCTACCCTGCTTGATTATCTGCCGCAGAAAACCCTCGTTTTGATCGATGATATTTCCATTGTCGCGGGTGTGGTCAATGATGTAGAAGAGCAAGCCCTCAAACTTCGGGATGAGAGTGTTAACGAAGGCATCCTCCCAGATGACTTCCCTATTCCCTATTTGACCTGGTCTGAACTTGAAGATACGATCCAAACTCGCACCTGGCTGGAACTGGGGCATTCTACCTCCGCTGAATTAAGAGGCGATGAGAGTGAACCATCTGATCTTGCCTCCTGTTTCAGCCATGATGAACGCTTCGGTGGCAGGCTAAAACCATTTGTTGAATATCTCGGACAGTTGATAGACGATGACGAACGGGTCTTGATTGTTTCGCGCCAGTCTCCACGCTTGAAGGAATTGTGGCTGGAGAGCAGGGAGCAGCTTGGTGAGAAAAACCTGGCCTTTATAGAAGCCAGTCTTTCCGAAGGCTTCATCCTTACGGATAACTCATCTCAACGCACTGCTCACCTTGTCACCGACTCCGAAATCTTTGGCTGGGAGCGCCCTCAACCGCGTTTGCGCCAGCGTCAGGTTGCCGAGGCGCCGGAATCCCTGTATGCGGATTTGTTGGACGGCGACCTGGTTGTCCATATCGATCACGGGGTCGGCCGTTTTAAGGGACTCGTGCAAAGGCAGTTAGAAGGCCATGAGCGCGAGTTTTTGGCGGTGGAATATCAGGACGAAGCTATGCTCTACGTTCCCGTGCACCAGGCCGATCGTCTAACTCGATACGTCGGCCCTGATGGTGGGACTCCCTCTCTCGACAACTTAGGTGGCCAGGGCTGGCAGGAATCCAAAAGTCGAGTCAAACAGGCTGTTCAAAAGGTGGCCGAGGAATTGCTCGACCTGTACGCCCGTCGGCAGATTGTTCAGGGACACGCCTTTGTGGAAGATTCCGCCTGGCAGAAAGAACTGGAAGATTCGTTCCCGTACGTGGAGACAGAAGACCAGGCCAAAGCAATCGATGACATCAAGCGGGATATGGAACGCACCCGCCCGATGGACCGCCTGCTATGCGGTGACGTAGGCTATGGCAAAACCGAAGTGGCCTTGCGGGCGGCCTTCAAAGCTGTGATGGACGGAAAGCAGGTGGGGATGCTGGTACCGACTACCGTGCTGGCGCAGCAGCATTACGAGACGTTCTGCCAGCGGCTGGCTGCCTTCCCGGTCAAGGTGGAGATGCTTTCGCGCTTCCGCACGCACCGTGAACAGAATGAGATCATACTTGAGCTGGGGCTTGGCGAAGTGGACATCGTCATCGGTACGCACCGCCTGATCTCGTCTGATGTCGAATTCAAGGATTTGGGGTTGGTTATCATCGATGAGGAACAGCGCTTCGGAGTGACGCATAAGGAACATCTCAAGAAACTGCGCACTGAAGTGGATGTTTTAACGCTCACGGCGACGCCCATCCCGCGCACGCTCTATATGGCGCTGACCGGTGTACGCGACATCTCGAACCTGAACACGCCACCTGAAGAACGCCTACCCATTATCACGCATGTGGGGCCATATTCACCCAAACTGGTTCGCCAGGCAGCCCTACGCGAACTGGAACGCGGCGGACAAATTTTCTTCGTGCACAATCGCGTGCACACAATTGATGCCATGCGTGCTCATCTGGAAAGCTTGATCCCGGAAGCGCGCATCGGCGTGGGACACGGCCAGATGCCGGAACAGCAGCTCGCGAGCGTGATGCGCGCGTTCACCGCGGGAGAGATTGATATTCTGCTCTCCACCTCTATTATTGAATCTGGTCTCGATATTCCCAACGCGAACACCTTGATTGTGGATCGTGCTGATACGTTTGGTTTGGCCCAGCTTTACCAGTTGCGCGGGCGTGTCGGTCGTGGCGCCATGCGCGCCTATGCCTATTTCTTCCGTCATCGCAAGCTCCCGCCAACGATTGAAGGCCAGCAGCGGCTTGAAGTCGTTGCAGAGAACACCCAATTAGGAGCCGGATATTCCATTGCTATGCGTGATCTTGAGATCCGTGGCGCCGGTGATTTGCTCGGCACGCGCCAGCACGGCTATATTGCGGCAGTCGGGTTCCACCTGTATACACGCCTGTTGGCTGATTCGGTCCGCCGCATCCGTGCGGTGGCAGGAGAACAATTGCCCGACTCCAGTTCGCCGTTCAGCGCCATAAACCTGCCGCTGGCCATGCCTGTCAATGTAGATTTGCCGCTTCCGGTCGGCATTCCGTCCGATTACATTCCCGATCAGGATTTGCGCCTGCGTTTGTATCGGCGTATTGCCGACCTGCGCGATGAAAGCGAGATCGACGCGATTGCTTCCGAGTTCAACGACCGCTTTGGGCTGCTTCCCGAAACGGTCCAGAATCTGCTTTACCAGATGCGCGTCAAACTGCGCGCGGAAGAGATTGGACTGGCCTCCATCAGCATGGAAAACGGACAGATTCTGCTCCGCTACCCTCTCCCGCAGAAAGGACAGCCTGCGCCTCGTCTCCCGGACCTTGGGCCTGCTATCCGTGGCGGGAAGAACGCCTACTGGCTGACATTTGGTCGCGAACCAGATTGGCCGGCACGTTTGCTCGATATCTTGGAACAAATTCGCACCCTTCATCCGTCTATAGGACATGTGTAACTCGCAAACCTGTTGTTTTGAAAGGAGATCGCTTTATGCGTAAAGTTGGATTTGTTTTTGTGGTGTTGAGTTTTTTCCTTATGTCCTGTTTGCTGTTTGCCGCACCGACGCAGGATGTTGACGATATCGTTCAGGCTACCCTACAGGCATTGACAGCGCAAGCGCCGGGTTCTACCCCCGAGAGCGAGGCACCAGGCAGCCTGTCCGGGCAACTGGGTTATCCGTCTGAAGCCATCCCGCCGCTGCGGGTTGTAGCTTTCGATACAAATTCGGAAAATTTCTTGTTTGTTGAGACGACTTATAACCAGAGCACCTACCAGATTACCGGGCTGCCCGTAGGGACTTATCACGTTGTGGCTTACACACTGGGTGGCGGCTCATTCCCGGCCGGGCTAGCGGGTGGCTATACCCAGGCCGTAGATTGCGGCCTTTCCAGCAACTGCAACGATCATTCTTTAGTTTCCGTCGAGGTAAATGCCGCTCAGGATACGCCGAACGTCAACGTGACCGACTGGTATTCCGCGGAGAACAGTTTCCCGCCCATGCCCGGCCCTGCTCCTACTGAAGGGATAGGGAGCGTCACCGGCTCCTTGAGCTATCCATCGGAGTTCATCCCGCCGTTGCGGGTGTTCGCCTTCCAGGTGGGATCGCAAACATATTATTTCGTGGATACCCTCCGTGATCAAAGCACCTACCAGTTTGGCGACTTGCCTGCTGGCTATTATAAGGTCGTGGCTTACACGTTGGATGGAAAACTGGCGGGCGGATATACCAAGGCTGTTCCCTGTGGTTTAAGCGTCAACTGTACGGACCATACTCTGATCGAGGTACCCGTTAATGTCGGTCAGGTAGTAACTGGCGTTGACCCGGCTGACTGGTACGCACCCGAAGGGGCCTTCCCCGCAGCCCCTGTACTGCCCTAATGCCCTAAGCGTAGGAAAGCGCCCTGTTATGGGTGGAAAGTTATTTTCCGTAGCCAACAGAAATTGAAAAGGAGCCCCGCTTTTGATTAAGGGACTCCTTTTTGGATTCAATAATTTTGCACGGTTATTCCTGATCACATCTCAAATCTTCTTCGACTGACGTTAGAGCCGATTCTCTTTCAGAAGAGGAAGGTGTAACGTTTTCCAGGTCTGTCCAGATTTGGCATAGCAGAGAAT
>JBAVJG010000265.1:0-4698 GCA_049687655.1 Anaerolineales bacterium
AGCCCAGAATGAATAGCATGACAGACAATTGGAAGAACGGCGATCCCAACACAGAAATACTGGTTAGCACGCGCCGGACTCCCAGATAGGTGAGCATCGCGCCGCTGCCGAAGATCAAAGCCAGGCCCGCGCCCCCAAATAAATAAATAGGTTTGGATGAATAACTGACCAGGAACTTGACCGTGAACAGGTCGAGGATCACTTTCACAGTGCGTTCCAAACCATACTTGGTTTTGCCGAACTTTCGGGGCTGGTGATTGACCTGAACCTCGGTAATTTTGGCTCCTACAGAGTACGCAAAGACTGGAATAAAGCGATGCATCTCGCCATACAGCCGGAATCCTTCCAGCACTTCGCGCCGGTAGGCTTTAAGCGTACAGCCATAATCGTGCAAAGGTACGCCCGTAACGCGTGAGATGAGCATGTTGGCCAGGTTGGATGGCAGGGTGCGTGTAAGATATGTGTCCTGGCGTCGCTTGCGCCAGCCGCTGACCAAATCATAGCCTTCTTCCAGCTTTTCGAGCAACATCGGGATGTCAGCCGGATCGTTCTGCATATCGGCGTCCAGCAAGACGATGATCTCCCCCGTGGCTTTATCCAATCCAGCCGCGATGGCGGCTGTCTGGCCGAAATTGCGTCGGAAGGAGACCACGCGTAAGTGTTCGGAATCTTCCTCCGCCAACTGAGTCAATACCTGCAAGCTACCATCTTCGCTACCGTCATCTACCAATACCACTTCCCAGATATATGGCAAAGGATCAAGGGCTTTTCGAATGGATTCGACAAGGAGGGGTAAATTTTTTTCTTCGTTGTAAACCGGAACGATCAGCGAAAGGTTCGGCATATATTCCTATTTCACTTTAGCTGCCAACCGCTCCATATCAGCTTCAACCATCATTGTGACCAAATCTTTGAAACTGACAGATGGTTCCCAGCCCAGCACCGCATGCGCTTTCGATGGGTCTGAGATAAGCAAGTCCACTTCAGCAGGACGATAGTAACGTTCATCCTGGACCACAAACTCCTTATAGTCGAGTCCTACGCGGCCAAAAGCGATTTCGCAAAACTCGCGCACGGAATGGGTTTCTCCAGTTCCAATGACGAAGTTATCCGGGGCATCTTGTTGCAGCATCATCCACATGGCTTCCACGTAATCGCCGGCAAAGCCCCAATCGCGTTGAGACTCCAAATTTCCCAAGCGAAGCTCTTTTTGCATGCCCAGTTTTATGCGTGCCACGCCATCTGTGATCTTGCGGGTTACAAACTCCAGCCCACGGCGCGGACTCTCATGATTGAACAAAATTCCAGATGTGGCAAACAGGTTGAACGATTCGCGGTAATTTACAGTGATCCAATGTCCGTATACTTTCGCCACCCCGTACGGACTGCGCGGGTAGAAGGGTGTCTCCTCATTCTGTGGCACCTCGAGCACTTTGCCAAACATTTCGCTCGACGAAGCCTGATAAAACCTGATTTTTGGATCCACAAAACGGATAGCTTCTAATATGCGCGTCACCCCAATAGCCGTGACATCGCCAGTCAAGGCGGGCTGATTCCATGAGGTTGGCACGAAAGATTGTGCTGCCAGGTTGTAAACTTCCGTTGGCTCATATTCTTCAAGCAAAGCCAGGAGCGAACCCTGATCAGTTAAATCTCCCTGTTCTACGGCGATGTCATCCAGCAGATGACTGACCCGTTCAGATGTTACGGTGCTGGAACGACGCACCACCCCAATAACCTTGTAGCCCTTGGAAAGCAGCAATTCGGCAAGATATGAACCGTCCTGTCCGGTAATTCCCGTAATGAGCGCAGTAGGCATATATTCTCCTCAAGCAAAATTCAGTTGCTGAATTATAAACCGTCCCTATAGGACGTCAAGCAGCGGATTTCTCGCGCTGACGGCGGTCCCACCACCCGCCTCCCACCAGGACGATCAGGCTGCTCCCGATGATCAGGCCGACCATCCATCCGAACGGGATCTGCCCCCCGATATGGAGGTAGCGACTCAGGTACCACTGCGTGAAGAAAGCCAGGAAAATGATTTCGATCAGGAAGATACGCACCAGCCACGAATCGGAGCGGGTACGGAAGCAGCTCAGAGCGTAACCAGATGCGAGCGCCTGCCAGAGCAGCAGAATAGCGCGGTAGCGCGGATTGTCCCACTGGTCACCACCACCACGCAGGGCGGTCAGGATGATCCACATCCAGGATATGAGGGTAATCCACAACCACAGACTTCGTTCGCGCGCGTCTTCATTCTTCAAGGCTGCGATGAAAGCGTACAAGAGTAGCGGCCAGAAGAGATACCAGCCGAGCGCACGAGCGATGCCGATCACCCGCCAGGTGAGTGTGGTGGGTTCAACGAACACCGCGGGCAAAACGGGTTGGAAGATACCGTAGATTGTTACAAATGGCAGGCGCAGCCATTCGGGCATCTCGTCGAACAGTTTTTGCACCCAACCGGAGCCGCGCTCCAGTTGGTAGACATCCCATTTGACAGCTTCGCGGAACCAGCCACCGATCACCCCCAGCGGCCCGCCGCCGAAATCCCCTTGACGGTTGAGCGCCCAGGCCAGCAGCACCAGCCCGATGATGAATACCAGCACAAGGACAAAGAATGAAATCCACGAAAAGCGGCTGTTCTCGCGCACCAGCAACCACCAGCCAGTCAGGATAACCAGCGTGACCAGCGCCACGACCGGCGAGACCAGCAACATACCGGCCAGGCCGAGTCCAAGCCATATCCATGCAGAGCGAGAATGGTTAAATTGCCAATCTACGAAACCCCACAAGGTAATGGCTCCAAAGGTGATGAGATACGGCTCGCGCATGGCCGCGCCGCCTAGCAACAGGCTCTCAGGGTAGAGCGCAAGAATCCAGCCTGCGGCCAGCGCCACCTGTTCCCCAAAAACTTGCCTAGTCGCGCGCCAGAAAAAAGGCATGCCTAGCGCAGCGATAATAGCCGAAAGCGCCACCAGCAAAAGCCGGCGGTGCGCATCCGGTGAGAGCACGCGATACGCCAGCGAAGTGAACGCCAGCAGGCCGCCATACTGGTCGGTGTGATAGGTTTTGTTGAACGCGGAGATGATCGGCTGGTCCGATTGCGCCAACTCCCAGGCCTGGTCGTCACGTCGATGCGCATCGGTAAAAATGAACCCGGCCCGGTCATCAGGGTCGTCGTAACCGTCTGCAGGCAAAACCAGATAGGCACCAACTCCAAAAAACAGGCGCAGTGCGAAGGCCAGCGCGACCATCCAGGCCAGCGTTCGTCCACCGCCAGCCCAATCATGCAGAAGTGTAAAAAGATAAAAAGCAATAAGTAAAAGGGAAGAGAAAGAAAGCCAGCCAATAATCCAACTACCGGGCTGTAAAAGTGAGAGCAAAAGACCCAGACTCAAGGCCGCAACAATCAGTATGATTGTCTCTTTGGAAAAAAACTTTTTCATAAGCTTTTTCTAATCCGAATTATGCGAATGTAATAAGCTATGTGAAAGATCAACCATTCGCCTTATTCGCGCTATTCGCGTCTAAAACCCCTTCAGCGCACGTTTCGCGCGAGCCACCCAAGTATACTCGGCTACATCCTCCCGCGCCTGCGCGCCCAGCGCCCTTCTGCGCGGCTCATCAGCTAGCAGTTCGTGCAGCGTGCTCTCCCATAGTTCCACATTTCCCGGCTCGCAAAACACAGCGTTATCATCATTCAAAACTTCGTGGATCACGGGCAGGTCTGCCGAAATAATCGCACGCCCGGCGGCCATGTAATCGAACATCTTCATCGGGTTGATGACCTCGGCGATGTCCTGGCCGCTGGAGGCCGCAATGGAACGTCCGTAAGGCATCAGCAGCACGTCCGCAGCAGACTGGTAGAGCGGCAAGCGGCTGTTTTCCACGAAGCCGGTCATGGTCACGTTTGAAACGCCTGCATCAGCCAGTTGGCTGCGCCAGTGGTTCACATCTTCCGGCCTGCCGCCCACCCATAGAAAGTTGACGTCCGGCATTCGTTTGGCCAACTCGAACAGCAAATCCGCGCCGCGACCGGGATAGATATGACCGGTAAAACCGGCCGTCAGTTTATCTTCAAGACCGAGCTGATGACGGGATTCCGCCGCAGCGGGCAGGGACTCATACTGACTTAAATCCACACCGTTAGGCGCAATCTGTACCGCATCTTCCGGGAACTTCAGGCCGGCTACCTATTCGATAGCCTCCCGTAGTGGACGAGTAGTGACCAGCATGCGCTTGCGTGTTGACGAACACCAGAAACGACGCATCAGCCACGGGCCGATACGACCGGTTACTTCGGCGTGCATTTCCAGCACCACCGGCCAGCCCAGCCACAGCGCCATAACTGCCGGATTGAGCAGCCAGGTATAGACCAAATCGGGCTTAAAACTACGCGCTCTCAGAATGGAATGCAGAGTGAAGTCATAACGTTTAAAAGCTGGAACAGATGGCAGCCACTCGATCTTAAATGTAGTATGTAATCCGTAATGCGTAAGGAGACTCTCCCAGGAGGCAGGCTCTGTTTCACGCGGTACGAACAGGCGAATGTCATGTCCCAGTTGCGCCAGCGCCTGGCAGACCTTCATGGCCTGGATGGAGTTGGCCGTCAGGGATGGAATGCGGGAGTTGGTGATAATAGCGATTCGCATTGAGATGGGTTACCACAAAGACATAGAGACACAAAGTCACAATTGT
>JBAVJG010000266.1:0-1822 GCA_049687655.1 Anaerolineales bacterium
CTCCGGATGAGAAAAATTGTTGGTATTCATTGATTCAAATCATTCTACATTGGCATTATTGGCAGCCTGCAACAACGCGTTTAAATTTTCTGTTGGGGTTTGCAGATACAGGTCACAGCCCGGCCAGACGGCATCTGCCCCGCTGCGGACTACACTCGCAACTGCTTCCGTTATGTCATCCGGCGTGCCCTGGCTGATGAGGTTCACCGGGTCGAGATTCCCGAACAACAACACATCCGGCACTTCTTCGCGGGATCTGGCCAGATCGTTGGTCTGGTCCACAGACAGCGCCTCCGCGCCCGAGGCTGCCAGCAGTTTCATCGCCCCGTTCGTGTTCCCACACGCGGACAGCACCACCGGCCCCGGCAGCGCGGAGGTCAATGCTTGCAAATGCGGCAGCAGGAGCGTCTCAAATCGTTTCGCCCCCAGCATCCCCGGCGAGCCGCCCATCTCGTGGATCGTCAAAAAGTCCGCGCCGGCCTCGTGGTAAGCATTCCCCACTCTGGCCAGAACTCGTGTCGCGATCTCCAAAGCTGCATGGGCGACTTCCGGCGTGCGTCGCATGGTCTTGTACAATTCCATCGTCTCCACCAGCAGGGACAGCAGCGTGAACGGTCCCGGCAGATAGCCTCCGATCACAATTTCCTTTTCCACATCCTCCTTCAACAACTTAATTGCTTTGCAAACCAGTAGGATGCGCCCCTTTTTCTCACCAGAAGAAAAACTCTGCGACTCTGCGGTGAAATCTTCTACACTGTCATACAGAAACTCAGTTACGCGCGGATGCGCCGCCCACTCGCTATCCTCCCTGAAATCGACCGTCGCCCCCAGCGCCTCGGCCTCCACATACATATCCAGCGGCACGACCGCCGACCCAAACCCGCTGACCCGGTAGGTGCTGGCCGCCGCCCGCGCCATTTTGACCGCATCGCGGTGTGTTTCGTGGAACTGTAAGCCTTCATGCGCCAGCCCAGCCTCGCTCACGCTGATCAGGCCGGAGAAGAGGGGAGGTGCATCAGGGTCACCTTTGTCGAACAGAGCGAGAATGTTGTTGCGAGATGTCATATATTTCCTTATTTTGTTGCTAGCTCCTGCAAATTATTTTAATATTATTTCGTTGGTCGAGTAGGCGGTGATTGTTCCGCCGTATCGAGACCACAAATTTCAAGATATATATTGCTATTTTGGTCTCGGTACTCCGCTTCGTACCCTATCGGGCACAGGCGGTACTCGACCAGCGATAACTGGTTGAAAATTAAAAGTGTCAGATATCCAGAAAATTGTTTCACAGCACAAACTGCCCAAAGATGTAGACGATCATCCCGGCCAAGAAACCGAGATAGATGCCGCGCATGGCAAAGACGCCTTCTTTGGATGTTTTGCTGCGCAGCAACTTGAACGTGAAGTATAGCAAACATGTGTCTGCAACGATGATTGCCAGCAAATACTGAACCCCCAACCACCCGCGAATCAGCGGCATGAGAGACAGAATAAAGAGCAGGGTAAAGATAGCGGCCGAGACGCGCAGCGCAGCCGTCCGCCCGAAGCGCAGCGCCAGCGAGCGTGACCCGAGCAGCTTATCGCCCTGCATGTCCATCGCATCCCCGGCGATCTCCTCCGCCAGGTCGATCAGGAAAGCGCCCAAGGCCATGAACCACAACATCGGGTTGGTAAGTTCCCGGACGGCCAGGCCGCCCAGGATGAAACAGGACCCCACCGAAGTGGCGACCAGCAGATTGCCCGGCAGGCCGCTGCGCTTGAATTTCCAATTGTACAGGAAGCCGATGACCCAGATGAAGACCCCGAAAACCAGCGCGGACGG
>JBAVJG010000267.1:0-2199 GCA_049687655.1 Anaerolineales bacterium
GACGAAGGTCATGGCCGCGCTGGACACGATGGAATACCTGCGCCGCAGCGGGCGTGTCCCGGGCGCGGTGGCGGCTCTGGGCGGATTATTGAGCATTAAACCAATCGTTGAACTTTTGAACGGCTAAGTCAAACCCATCGGTGCCGTGCGGACGACGCGTCAGGCGGGGGAACGCATCTATAACGACTTGCGGGATCTCGGTCCGTTAGAGCGGTTGGCGATCCTGCATACCAACGCTGAAGATCGCGCCCGTCAACTGCTGGATGCGTTGATGCAAACCGTCAGCCAATCCATCCCGCGCGATATTTTGATGGTCAATGTGACCACTGTCATTGGCACGCACGTGGGACCGAACGGGTTGGGATTTGCGACGGTGCGTGTCTAATTTATCCGCAGATTTCGCAGAAAAATCTGCGCAACCTGCGTAATCTGCGGATACTTCTACCCCGTGATAAAATACCAACATGCAGCAATCATTAGAGAAACTACGAAAATTCTTCAACCTCGAACATAAAAACGGCTATGACGACACAGCCATCATTGGCGGTCTGGCAAAAATGCTCGATTATTGGGAAGGTGAAGCCCGCGCGGATAACCTCTCAGAAGAGATTATCCAGGCTGTGCTCCAACGCTTGCAGTCTTACGCCAGCCTGACACCCGAATCGCGTGCTGAATCGCTCAAGGGACTCTGGAAGCGCATCGGCGACCAGTACCCCGAAGCGACCCAGAAGCAGAAACGCGCGGCTCAATCCAAGCCCGGGACCGTTTCATCCCCGAAGGGGGCTCCTCCTGAACCAGTCGAATCCGCCCCCACAGATAAACCGGCAAAAACACGCCCCGCTCCGCCCGGGCGCGCCGACACTGCCCCCGGCGGAAAGACCTCCGCCACGCCGGCTGCCCTGAACGCGGACCTGACCGTGCTGCAAGGCGTCGGTCCGCGCCACGCGCAGACGCTGGGCAGACTTGGCATGCACACACTGGGCGACATGTTGTACTATTTCCCGCGCCGTTACGAGGACTACAGTCAGCTCAAGCCCATCAAAGACCTGTTCTACGGCCAGCAGGTGACCGTCATTGGTATGGTGAAGTCTGTACACACCCGTCCAATTCGCGGCGGTAAACAACAACTGGTGGAAACCGTGCTATCGGATGGTACTGGCGCGCTGCGGCTGTCCTGGTTCAACCAGCCCTGGATAGCAAATCGCCTGAAGCAGGGTGTCTCCATCTCGGTTTCCGGCAAGATCGAGCAGTATCTGGGCCGCCTGGTGATGAATAATCCTGATTGGGAACCGATCGAAACCGAGAACCTGCATACCAACCGTATCGTCCCGATCTACTCACTGACCGAGAAGATCACTCAGAAATGGCTGCGCAAACTGATGAGTCAGGTGATTACACACTGGGCGCCACGCGTCACAGACCATTTGCCCGAGAGTGTCCGCTCGGCAGCGAAACTGCCCGAACTGAGCGAGGCGCTTTTGCAGGCGCATTTCCCTGATTCACAGGACAAGTTGCAATCTGCTCGTAAACGTCTGGCGTTTGACGAGATTTTCTTCCTGCAAATGGGGGTACTAAGTCAGAAACGCGACTGGCAATCCGTTACTGCGCGTATCTTCGATGTGCCCGAGGAGTGGATGGAGGCGCGCATCAAGGCGTTGCCTTTTACCCTGACGAATGTGCAGCAACGTGCCGTGGATGACATTCTGGTTGATCTGGGTTCCGGCCGTCCGATGAACCGCCTGTTGCAAGGCGATGTCGGCTCAGGAAAGACTGTAGTAGCCGCTTTAGCAGCTGCTATCGTAGCCAATGCGGGCGCGCAGGCCGCCATCATGGCGCCTACCTCCATTTTGGCGGAACAACATTTCCGCAACTTCTCCGATCTTTTGGCGGGTGAAAATGGAGTCATCTCTCAGGAAGCGATCCGTTTGTTAATCGGTGACACGCCCGAGGCTGAGAAAGAAGCGATCCGCACTGGTTTGCAGAACGGGAGTATTAAAGTTGTCATTGGCACACACGCGTTGCTGGAAGAGCCGGTCCAGTTCGCAGATTTGGAACTGGCTGTGATCGATGAACAGCACCGCTTCGGTGTGGACCAACGCGCCGCCCTGCGCTCGAAGAGCAAGACACCGCATCTGATGGTGATGACCGCCACACCTATCCCGCGTTCGCTGGCGCTGACGCTGTATGGCGATCTCGACC
>JBAVJG010000268.1:0-3661 GCA_049687655.1 Anaerolineales bacterium
GAGACAATCAACGAACAAGTGATAGAAAGCAAACTATACAAAAAAATATTTCTAGGAAATAGAAATTCAGTAGTCACAATCCCGCCTTAACAAGCAACTCGAGAAATGTAAAATAACTGTTTAATCCTTGGACATTAGTGTGAAGTTATTTCGACAGTAGGCTCATAGCACCTTGAAAACCGAGACAAAAGCCATACTCGAAAACAGCCTGATGGATATCGGCTTGAAGCTGTCGCCAAAGCTGTTTTGGGCTGAGTTTGCCGGAGTCCTGATTGGCGATGACGAGCAAACCCCAGACGATCAAAGCAGTCAAGATTTGGCGCAAAATACCGATTGGGTCATGCGAGGTAAGATGCTCTAGCTCCAGGGTTTGGCGCAGCCAGCGGAAGACGATCTCGATGGTCCAGCGGTAGCGATACAACAAGCAAATCTGGTCAGCAGACAGGTCGAGCAAGCTGGAAATCAGGGTGATTTCTTGCCCGTTGGTTTGGCGCACGCGCAGCATGCGGAAAAGACGATCTTGGTAATCACCAAGACGAACTTGAGCATCTTGTAAAACTTCGTAGCCGCTGGAGAGTGGACCTTCGTTTGGCAGTGGAAGCTCTTTGACGAGGTGTGGTTTGATCTTGCCAGCCCGCTTGGTGACGAAGTCGTTACCACTTTCCACGATGTCATGGTAGGTCTGGATCTTCCAGTAGCCAGCGTCGAAGATGTAAATTCGCCCTTCTTGCTCGGCCAAATTACCCAACATGGCTTCGAAATAGGGTGAATCATTGCCTGGTTCGGGCGTAAACAGGATTCGTTTGAAGTCTCCGCGCTCGCCATCGATGCACAGTTGCATTTTCATCCCGGCCGTGCTTTCATGCTTGCCAGGCACCCATTTGCTCAATTTTGGCGGTAGTTTCAACGTGGTGGCATCGAACAACTCCGTGCGATGCAACAAGCCAACGATCCCTTGCCAGGTGCGTTTGTCTAACACCCGCAGCTTGCGCGCAGGTAGGTTCTCAACTGCGGTCATGACAGCCTGCATCATCGCCAGGAATGGTTCTAAAGGACGATTACGGTTCGCCTGGGCTAATCCGGACACGCTGATCTCCACACCCGCACCATTGGCATGAAACAGGAGATCATTTTCCGCCGCATGCTGATAATCTCGGGTACTGCGATAGGCGGTCACTTGCATCAAGACCAACCCGCGAAGATGCTGCTCAAAGTTCAATTTGCGTGCATGCCAATCGTAGTTGAACTCTTCTGCTACTTCTTGCCGTTTCGCGAGAATGCCCTTGCCATTGAGAAATTCTTTCATCCGTTTTGGGTTGGCTAGTTCTCGATATTCGTTTTTTAATTTGCTCATCTGCTCCTTCAGCTTTCGATTTGTTTATTCCTATCATAGCAAATCGATCCCGAAGACAGAAAATAACTTCACATTATTGATAAAAATTCAAAACCGTTTCTCTATCTTCGTGCGCATACGAAAGAAACACTTGTGGTTTATCGTTCATACTAAAACTCCACCAATTTTTTTGGATTTATAGTATTTCTCATCATATTGTCTTTGTGACTGTAGCTGATAAAGATGTGGCTCATGCCATAATTTACCCTCACCCTAGCCCTCTCCCGCGCGCGGGAGAGGGGACTCTGTATCTACGAAATTGTGTTTTTAGAATTATAAGGTAAAAACAAAGCCCGGACATAATATCCGGGCAAACATTCTGTGCCGCAATGGTAAGGCGACTACTTCGACAACTTGATGGTCACATCCGTAGGCAGGGCCAGTTTTGCTTCGATCTCAACTGCTTTGATAATCCCAACCGGCACGGGACAGGCGGCATGCGTACAGTGTTTGTGTCCCGCTTCGTGGATGGTAGGCATAGCACGCTTGAACGAGATTTCCTTGTAAGGATCGACTTCGGTCAATTCTTCAGCCATCCTCTGCATGGCGGGGCATTCGCTGGTGATTTCCAGCTTGACAACCTCCCCATCCATGCTGGCTTCGACTTCGGTGTTGTATCCGCAGTTGCCTGCGAAGATTTCTGCTTTGGCCATGGTCACACTCCTAAAGTGATATAGATGTTAGATGAATCTTTTTCAAAAAAGTTACTTTTTATCGCAGTGAAACTAAAAAATCAGTAAACTCTGGGTTTCCATAGTAGAAGTTGCCGAATTCTATCAAACTTTTGTCAGTGCAGTGTTGCGATTCGATATCCAAAACGCGCAAATAAGCAAAATCAATCCACTACCATCGAAGACAATGAAACGGGTAATGGATGCGCTCAACGAGGCATGTCCATCTGGTAATGTAGACAGTAACAGGCTCTCCCCCACCAGGCCGATAAATTGCATCACTAATGCAATTCCTAATGCCAAACTATATTTACGTGGGTTCCAGAGCGCCACCAGATAAGGCACGCTCCACATCACGAACAGGATTCCGGTCCCACGCACGGCAACAGCGCCGGGAACACCCATCAATTCAAAGCCAGGTGTGAAGCGTTCCGGCCACAGGATGAAGACTACTGCTGCCTGTAAGTTCCAGGCAGTGACGAGGGCGATCAATCCGCGGGCGAGCCAGATTGATTTATTCAAGGTTTTCTAAATCAGCCAAATCCTGATGACGCCCTGTGGCTTTTTTGTTTTTTTTGAGATTTTCAAGGTCTATGAAGTTGACTGAAACACCTTCGACATCGACAGCAATGTGTGCAGGGAAGCAATCAGAAAATTCCACACCAGGCAGGGTGGTCAGGATATCAATACGTCTGGGAGGATATCCCAATTGAATAATTTGATCTGGAACGGTGAAGTCTGATTCTTGCAAATCCAATGAACCAAATCCAAACTGATTGAGTGCTTTGACAATTTTAGATGCGTTCTTATCCGTCAATTCCACCCAAATATCCATATCTTTTGTGTAACGTGGATAGCCATGCAATGCAACTGCATATCCCCCAACCACAAGGTAGCGGACATTGTTATCGTTTAACGATTGTATAAACTCTTTGAAATCCTTGTTCAGCACCGTATCTCCAACGATGGTATTCCTGACGAATCTCTTCCAATGCAGCAAGTCGTACTGCGAAGGGTTGCTTTCGCCAATAAGTAGAATCAGTTTTCTTGTCGCTGATTTTCACTTTCGTAACGACTTTTTTGATTTCAGTGGCTCGTTGCATAGACTAAGTATACCGTCAAAACAGTTGGATTGAAAATTTCAATCAAGCATTTCTTCCAACAGCCCAACCAATTTCTCCCCGATCACAACACGGCTGAAGTTCTCTTCCAAATAATTCCTTCCGGCCAAACCCATTCGGCGAGCTTTGTCTTTATCAACCGCGAAGAACCGGATTGCATCTTCCAACGCGGACGGATTCCCCGGCTCGGCGAAGATCCCGCACCCCGCCGCCTCGACCACCTCGCGGATCACGCCATCGATAGCCAGCGCCACCGGGCGTCCCGCCGCCATGTAGTCGAAGACCTTGTTCGGGTAAGTGGTCTTGTACTCCCCCAGCGGCTTCAGGATGGCGATACAGGCGTCCGCCGCGGCCAGCGCGCCGGGCATCTCCGATTTCGGCACCGACGGGACGAAGGTCACGTTGGCCAAGCCCATTTCGCCCGCCTGCGCCTGCAAATTGGCCTTCTCCTTACCGTCCCCCAGCAACACGATCTG
>JBAVJG010000269.1:0-3437 GCA_049687655.1 Anaerolineales bacterium
TAAAAACAAAGCCCGGACATAATATCCGGGCAAACATTCTGTGCCGCAATGGTAAGGCGACTACTTCGACAGCTTGATGGTCACATCCGTGGGCAGGGCCAGTTTGGCTTCGATCTCCACCGCTTTGATGATTCCCACCGGCACGGGACAGGCGGCGTGGGTGCAATGTTTATGTCCCGCCTCGTGGATGGTGGGCATGGCGCACTTGAATGAAATTTCCTGATATGGGCTGACTTCAGTCAACTCTCCAGCCATTTTCTGCATGGCAGGGCACTCGCTGGTGATATTCAGCTTGACAACCTTTCCATCCATCGTGGCTTCGACTTCGGTGTTGTAGTCGCAGTTGCCTGCGAAGATTTCTGCTTTAGCCATGCCTGTACTCCTAAAGTGAACTGTTTTGTGATCATACCCTTCGAACAGCGATATTCGCAATTATTATTTTGATGCAAAGCCGTGAAAAATGTTTCATTCACGTTTTGAATTGCTGTATTCTATCAAACTTTTCGATTTTGTTTATTTCGTACAAGCCAGAAAGTCGCTGCAAGGAGCAGCAATCCGCCCCCATCAAAAGCAATAAAGCGTAGAATGGCCCCGCGCAGGAGGGCATGTCCATCTGGGAGGGCCAGCAGGATCAGGCTCTCCCCTACCAGACCAATCGATTGCATTACCAGCGCGAGTCCCAACGCAAGGCGATATTCTTGTGGATGCCAGAGCGCCACCAGATAAGGCACGTTCCACATCAGGAACAAAAAACCGGTCCCGCGTACGGCGGCGGCGCCGGGCACCCCGCTCAACTCGAAGCCAGGCGCGAAACGCTCCGGCCACAGGATAAAGACCAGCGCGGCCTGTAAATTCCAGGCCATGACAAGGGCAATCAGTCCGCGGGCGAGCCAGAGACGGAAATTTTCGCTCACGCCGTCATCCCATCCAACAAGCCCAGCAACTTCTCCCCAATAGCTGCGCGGCTGAAATGTTCCTCCAGATAGGCGCGTCCCTTCAAGCCCATCCTGCGAGCTTTTTCTTTGTCTGTTGTCAATGCACGAATGGCATCGGCCAACGCGGACGGATCCCCTGGTTCGGCGAAGATTCCGCATCCCGCCGCCTCGACCACCTCGCGGATCACGCCGTCGATTGCCAGCGCCACCGGGCGTCCCGCGGCCATGTAGTCGAAGACCTTGTTCGGGTAGGTGGTCTTGTACTCATCCAGCGGCTTCAAGATGGCGATACAGGCATCTGCCGCGGCCAGCGCGCCTGGTATCTCTGATTTCGGCACCGACGGGGCGAAGGTCACATTTGATAGCCTCATCTCATCCGCCTGCGTTTGCAAATTTACTTTCTCCTTGCCGTCCCCCAACAGCACGATCTGAACGTCCGTGTCCTCCAGCATCTTCGCTGCCTTCAGCACCACACCCAGGTCATTCGACATACCATGCGCACCCGCATACAACGCTATGAATTTATCTTCTAATTGATGGGATTGACGGAACGCTATCCCCTTATCAGCTGGATCGAACATAGACGGATCGGATCCGTTGGGGACAAGTTCCACCCGCTTCGCTCCCCTACCTTCCACATGCTCCCGATATCCCGGACTGTTGACCATCACCCGGTCCGCGTGACGGTAGAGGAAGCGCTCCAGCCATTCTGACAAACGGATGAGAATTGGATTGTTCAACACGCCCACTGCAATCGCAAACTGCGGCCACAGGTCACGCACTTCGAACAGGAATTTGACTCCCTTCAGTCTCGCCAGCGCCCAGGCCGTCACGCCCTGGAAAATGGGCGGTGAGGTGCCCCACACCAGGTCCACGTTTTTGACGCCCACCCCTAGCCAAAAGGACGAGGCCATGAATGAGACAAATGCAATGACGCGGTGTGCAAAGGATTTGTGATGAGCGGAATAGACGGAGGCGCGAAGAATTGTTACACCCCTCTCCACCTCCCCCCATTTGCTTCGTAAATAGGGGGAGTGCCCCATAGGGGCGAGGGGGACCCTATCACCGGTAATATAACTCACCGGCGATGCAATCACCGTCACCTGATGCCCGTACGCGGACAGCAAGCGTGCAAACTCGTGGTGACGCGTTCCCCCGGGCTCGCTCAGGGAAGCAAAGGCTTGATGGATGATGAGGATATGCATAGCAGACCGTGGATCGTTGACCGTAGACGATAAATAGAAAAGGTCAACCATCCACCGTTTATGGTCTAATTTAATTGGGCTATCACAACTACTGGCTCTTCCGGCCAGCCAGCCTCAATGGACTGGAGAACCAACTCCACAATTTCAGCAGGGTAGACATTCTCGCGTCCAGAAAGATTCGCCAACGGCATCCAGATGGGGAAATAGACTCCCTGGGCTGGATGATCGGGATCAGCATCAGTGTATTCCTCTCCGGTTCCACTGCCAAACTCGCCATCGAGACACTCCACTTGAAAATAATGTTGTGTGCTCAACCCAAAATGGATTTCGGCCAGTTTGCGCTTGACGGTTACGCGCAATCCAGTTTCTTCCTCCATTTCGCGAATGGCAGTTTGAACAGGTGTTTCGTCATCGTCCACCCCACCACCGGGGAAAACAAAATAATGTTTTCCACCACGGTAACGCTCGATCAATGCGACTTTAACTCCTTCGACCAATACGGCACCTGCCCTAATTCTCATGAGGAAAAATGAACTCCGTTGTAAGTTGTTTTGTAGCCTCAGATTGTACTTCGAAAGCCAGCGAAAGCGCCGGATTTTTCTCTCCATATATCCGCGAAATCCAGCCTTCAAAGGGTTTTACATCACGCTCACCATAAACCACTTCGCCCGCTCTAACGATAGAGATTAGAGAATGGAGATTAGAGAATTGTGGTTTGGTTTGCAGATAAAGAAAAACTCTACCCTGCGGAGATTTGAGGCCAATCCCCAATCTCTGTTCTCCAGTTTCTATTTCCCATTCCCAATCCGGTAACAGCCAGTGTAAACGATATGTGTGTGGTTCCTTCGATATCAATTTATCTTCTACGATCCAGCGTTCATCCTCATTGACCGTCACCGTCCGCTCGTGTCGTATACCCCGGTAGCCTTTGTGATAGCCCAGCACCTGACCAAGGGTGGATTCGTCAGTTACGACCACACTTTTGGAGTAGGCCGGGAACCAGTCCAGCACCATGAAGCGGCCTCCACGTGTCATCTGGTCTCGGCCATCCACCGTCACAGTGTTATGAACCCGGCTAGACACAAGCGGATTGCCCCAGGGGGGGACAGCATTGTAAAGATAGGTGCCTGCATCCTGAGCGATGTTCTGTCCGCGCCACCACAGATCCAGATGGAGTTGGTCCATATGGCCCAGGCGCGAAGGGTAAGTTGATGCCCGCATATAGGCCCAGGAATCGCGTCCGCGCAGCTGATCGGTGAGATACAAATTCGATTCATAAGCTTTCTCATGTGCGTCC
>JBAVJG010000270.1:0-2039 GCA_049687655.1 Anaerolineales bacterium
GACATGTGGACTCCTTATTCGAGTCGAGTTTGTTATGTAATGAAACGAGTGAGTTATATCATTATTTACGTGGGGATGCACATTGAGTTGCGCGTTGCGCTACTAACTGAACTGACCCATCTTAATCTGTCCAATGAACTCCATTACGTTTGCAACTCCATCTTTCACCCTGATTTTCGCCTCGAAATCCATTTATATTTCATGTCTCAGGTATGCTTCAAATTTTTCCAACGCTTCTCCAAAAGCAGCGCGGCCAAATCCCATGCGCATGTGCTGGTCATCCGAGCCCAGAGTTTTTGCAGGCAGGATCAGAATTCCTGCTTTTTCAGCCAATTGAGCCGCAAAGGCTCTCACGGATGGGACATTCATACCAACCAATGCGGTAGAGCCTGCCATCGGTTTATGCCAAATGAACAGTTTGGGCCAACGAGCGAAAAAAGAATCAGCCAGCTTGAGATTATGCTCAATTTGAGCAACGCTTCTATCCCGCAACTGGTCCCGCACTTTCCAGGCTGCCAGCGCTAGAAACTCAGAGGGAGCCGCAGCGCATATGCTGGTATAGAACTTCCAGTTGATAATGTTCTGACGCAACGCCTCATCTTGAATAACGAGCCAGCCGGTACGCAATCCCGGCAACCCGTAAGTCTTCGACAGACCGGAAAGGACAATTGCTCTCCCGGTGATATCCGCTGCAGAATTGATCGCTGGTGTCCCTGAGTGAACCAGGCCAAAATACATTTCATCACAAAACAGGATCAGGTTGTTATTTTCAACGATACTTGCTAATTCATCTAGCTGTTCTATCGTTGGCAAATAGCCGGTTGGATTATGAGGAAAATTCACGACAAGCATCTTTGTTTTTGGGGAGATCAAACTGCTCAATTGGTTAAAATCCAGCTCCCAGCGAGTATTGCTTTCGTCCGGAGCGAATTCCCATCTCCGCACATTAGCAGACCCTACGACATGCTCAAAGGTATTGATCAACGCATCATAGGCAGGTGTTATCACGATGACCTCGTCTCCGGGATCGAGTGCAGCATGCGCAACCAGATAGATCCCTTCTACAGGTGTTGCCAACATGACAACATCTTCTGTATTCACCCCGGCGTATGACGCCGCAATAGCTTCTCTCAAGGTGGGAAGTCCCAGTGTTTCTGTATAGCCTAAAGACAACCCTCCGAGTTGTTCCAGGGATACATCAGCCATTTTCAATAATTCTGCAACCGTTATCGTTTCACAATCAGAATTGCAGAGTTGATATGGGGTTCTAAATTCATACTGGGCAAAATAGTGTTCTGTTAAAAAAGGTGCGATTTTCATTTTGCTAATCTATCCTTTCCCTGTCGTTCATTGCCGCGTTTGAAATTGCCAGTCTCTTTTGCCAACAGCAATTGGGCATCTTCTTCATCCAGCCCCTCGATTTTTGCCAGAAACTTCTGCGCTGCACTTCCATCCAAAACCTTGACTTGCTTGCCGCCCCAGAAAAGGAATACTTTTCCAGATTTTGTTACCTGGTATGTATAAGCATTATCACTCATCATAGTTGAATGCATTCTATTATGCACGCATAGCTTCGTTGGTTGTGGCTGAAACTGTAGCCGTAGCCGAGACATAACGATTATTTTCGAGCACGCTCAAGGGTAATTGCCAGATGCTGAGTCAATCGATCTACCTTCTTAGTACTCATCTCCATTTCATAACGCAATTGATCGCCTTTGAGTTCGAACACCCGTGTAGTGGATAGCATGCGTGAATCGTTCATCAAAGCCTTACTTACAAAATGCAAGCGGATCATGGAGTCGAGCACTTCGATGTGACCGGTGAGCACCTCGCCCCGGCCTCCGCTCTGCGCGTCGACTATTTCCAAATCCCCGTTTTCAAGAATACTGATGAAGCCATTCTCCCAGTGCGAAGGTGACAAAATCCTTGGTTCCATCCATGCGCTTCTCGGTACGCTGATCGTAGGCCAAAGTGGATTCATTCCTTCGTGTGAAGACCAGTTTTTCGCGGTAGTCGAACGGGGTGATTGTCGGATAGCC
>JBAVJG010000271.1:0-4988 GCA_049687655.1 Anaerolineales bacterium
CGCGTGGGTTGACCCCGAATCCCGTCAAAGTGGGCATCGTCTCGGTCGCGGACCTGAAGCCTGCTTCCGATTTCCTGACGGCTGGCCCGGCTCGTATCGTAATATTTACCACCCAGGGTACATCTAAAAAGCAGCTTGAATTCCTGCGCGCGCGGGGAGTGGGCGTGTTCGTCCATGATACAGGGCGCGTGGATCTTCCCAAGGCCCTGAGCACACTCAAAGAGATAGGCGTCAACCGTCTCATGGTCGAAGGCGGCGGAACGCTCAACTTCGAACTACTACGCCTGGGGCTGGTGGACGAGCTGACCGCCTACCTCGCGCCACTGGTGTTCGGGGGTGAGTCTGCTCCCACACTGGCAGCCGGCCCGGGCCTGGTCCGAAGCGCCGCCATCCCATTGAAATTGGTGGATGCCGAGGCCTGGGAAGATGGCGGGGTTCTGCTGAAATATAAATTTCCGTAGGGACGATTCGCGAATCGTCCCTACACGAGGTGAAAAATGACAACACTTACACATGAGGTGATCGAAGACCTGATCGAAGAAAATTGCTGCCACGAATGCGAAGGCGTGGGGAAGGACAACGTCTGCGTACGCATCGAGGCGGTTGCTGAATTGCCCTCGCGTTTTGGCGACTTCCACATCGTAGCCTTCTGGAACAACCGCGACGAGAAGGAGCACGTAGCCATCATCAAGGGCGAAATCATCGACGGGGAAGATGTGCCCGTGCGCGTGCACTCCGAGTGTCTGACCGGCGATGTGATCGGCTCGCTGCGCTGTGACTGCCGCGACCAGCTCGAAGCCGCTCTCAAGATAATTGGCAAGATGGACAAGGGCATCGTGCTCTACCTGCGCCAGGAAGGACGCGGCATCGGGCTGATCAACAAGATTCGCGCTTACAGCCTGCAGGATATGGGACTCGATACCGTCGAAGCCAACCTGGCGCTCGGCTTCCGTGATGACGAGCGTGATTACGCTGTGGCCGCTCACATGTTGATGTCGCTTAAGGTCCGGTCCATCAACCTGATCACCAACAACCCCAAGAAGATCGAGCAACTGACCCAGCACGGCATCCAGGTCAACGGGCGCATCCCACACGTCATGCAGCCCAATGAGCACAACCGTTTTTATCTGGAGACCAAAGCCGCCAAATCGGGTCACTTCATCGACTTCTCCGGCAAGCCCCACCTGGTCGAACAGACTGACCGCCCAATCGTGCAGGGTATGACCGAGCAGCAGATCGAGGCTTTACATGAATGAACGCGTTGTTGTGATCACCGGAGCAACCGGTGGACTTGGGCAATTCGCTGCGCGCGCCTTCGCCGAGCAGGGCGCATCACTGGCTCTGATCAGCACCAGTCAGGACAAACTGGACTCCCTGGCTAATGACTTGAACCTACCTGCGGACCGAGCCCTGACCCACGCCGCAGACCTGCTCGACCCTGACGCGGTTCAAGAGGCAGCCGAAGCTGTTTCCGCTAAATTCGGGCAAGTTGATGTCCTGATCCACCTGGTTGGTGGCTGGACCGGCGGCAAGACTATCGCCGAGTCCGACCCCGACGATTTCAAGTTCATGCTCGACCAGCATGCCTGGACGACCATCCACTTGCTGCGTGCCTTTTCGCCCAAACTGGCCGCCAACGGCTGGGGACGTGTAATCGCAGTTTCGTCACCGAGTGCGACCAAGCCACCAGCCAAATCGGGCGCCTATGCAACTGCCAAAGCCGCGCAAGAGACACTGCTGTTTACCCTGGCAGACGAATTCAAAGACACAGATGTGACTGCCAACGTGATCCAGGTCAGCTATATCGATTTGAAAGGCACGGGCAAAGGAACCACGCCAGAAGAGATCATTTCGGCAATGTTATATCTGTGCTCGGATGAAGCCGGAAAAATCAACGGAACACGTTTGCTGCTATATTAGGTTTGTCATTCTGCCTGCACCTCCAAATCTGGACTTTTTCGCGGAGAAGCCTACAGAGCCGACAAAATGAAGCCCATCCAACTGGAGTATAATGCTCGTATAGATGGGCTTCTTGTTATATAGAAACCTGCAAAGGAGGTATTCGATGACAGATGATTTGTCAATCACGAGTTCGCAAGCCGAAGGCAAAGCTAATGTGACGGTATTCCGCTTAAGTGGCGTTTTAGATGCCGCCAGCGAGGATGCACTATACGACCAGGCCTGCCAGGCTTATGACAGTGGAGTCAAATATCTATTGCTCGATATGAGTGATCTGACGCATATCTCCAGCGCGGGGCTGCGCGCACTGCATAACATCTTCAAGAAGTGCACACCGGAGAGTGAATTCGAAGCCGCCCGTGGAAGCGGCGAACCCTACAAATCTCCCTATTTCAAATTGGCTGCAGCTTCTTCGGAAGTCTATTACGTGCTTAACCTGGCTGGATTCCTGCACAACATCCCCTTTTATCCCACGACGGAGGAAGCGCTGAACTCGTTTGCCGAGTGAAGCCTTGCAAGGATCCCCAAATAGTCAAAGCCTGTGGCGAGAGTCATCAGGCTATTTTTTTTATTCCCATTCATCACTCGAAAATGGAACAGACTCGATTACCCTTTTCGGCGGCATCTCGTAGACGAAGATGAGTAGCTCCCTATCTACAATTGTGGGCTGCCAATCCGGGAAATCCGCTGCAACGCTGACCACGCGCGCGCCGGGTTTCAGTTGACGTTCCAATAACGGTGGCAGACGGGATGTCTGGGAGGACGTGGCGTAGACGAAGACCACGTCCGCTGCGGATATGTCTGAATTGAAAAAATCCCCGCATCGCATCCGAACCCTTCGCCTGTTTCCACTTAACCAGATCTTCAACCACCCCAGCAAACACTGGACGGGTCCGATCTCGATCCCTACTGCCTGCGCACCGAACTCCTTGGCCGCCACGAGCAAAATGCGTCCATCGCCCGCCCCCAGATCATATAAGGTCTCACCCGATTGTAAATTTGCCAACTGCAAGGCCTTGCGGATGCGCTTCTCGCGGGTCGGCACCCAGGGAAGACCGTAAAAACTCGGGACCAGTATCCACAAACCGAGAATGAGCAACAGGGTCAGGCCGACGATGAGCAGAACAAATTCCATATCCATAGATTTTACCCCGCCTGGAATCAAAAAAGCCGTCTTCAATGAAGACGGCCGATAGAGATATTCCAATCTTATGCCGTCATGTAACTGAACAGACCCATGATAAGCGCCAGGATAGAAGCGATGGCAAATACAATACGAATGCGCTTTTCAGACTGAATGAGAGAGGCATACGCTGCAAGGGCCAGTCCCACAGCAAAGACCAGCACGATCAATTGCATTTGGATGGCGCGCTCCCCGGCTGCCTGAGCCTGATCAAAATAATCAATGGCCTCATCATATAGATCGTCGGCGCCGGCGTACATGCTGTCGTAGTACTCATCGTCGAAAGGACCTTCCGAACGGTCCATGCTGGCGGTCAACTCTTCTGAAAAATTGTCGTAAAAATAGTCAGCAACCTCAGGATCATCAGTGATGTACCAGCCGTCGTACAAATTGTAATCGTAGAGGACAAATTGGTTTGCCTCAAGATAAAAGGAATTTGCCTCGGTCAATTGCTTCTGGCCTGCTACATTCAGGTCGCTTTCCTGGGAATCCGCAATAGAACCCTGATAGGCGGCCAGCGCAGTCAGGATACTGAGAAAGGCTACCAGAAAACCCAATATCAGGTCTGAGCCAAGAAACCACATTACCCCTTTGGGTTTTCTAGTGAGATCGGTTTCAGCCATCATCTCCTCCAACATATAAAATTTGCGCTGCACTTATTTGTTATGAAACAGCATTGTAGCAGATTTCAAGCTTTCACGGTAACATCAAATATCGCGCCAGATTCTACTTAACGCTAATAAGCCAATAACATTAAAAACGATTACCCCAGCCATTACGAACTGAAATCCAAAACCGTATAAGATCGGTGCCAGGAAGGCGCCCAGCGCACGACCCAGGGAATGACCGGTCAAATTGAAAGACATGACTGTGGCGCGTGCCCCGGGTAACATTTCTGTCATCATAGGGATGTGGCTGACCATCACATATTCGAAGGTGATGTAGAACAGGAATAGTCCCACCAAAGCGCCAACCTCCGTCCGTCCGATGAATGGCAGCAGGATAGCTGCCCCTGCATTGGCAGATAAGCCAAATGCCAATGCGCGCGCTTTTCCGAGCCGGTCGGTCAGCAAAGCCACCAGGCCTTCTCCACCCATTTCCGAGAACCCGATCACCGCTGAAGCTCCGGCCAGGGCCGCGATCTGCAGTCCAAACGAATCTTCCAACCAGACGCCAAATATGAGATTGACCAGTTCGTTGGCAGCGCTGGCCCACAAGGCGATTGAGACCCCCGTCAGCGCAGGGAGATTGCGCAGCACTGTTTCAAAATTCGCCCAGGGATTGCGCGCCGGAATGTGATTTGTATCGCTCCTGGGCGCCATCCACCAAATAACGGCGAACATGCCTATTCCCAGCAGAGCTAACACCGGAAACGGTGCAGACCATCCGTTACGCGCGATCAAAAAGCCCATGGCCGGCACACCGATGATGAACGAAAGCGACCAGCCCAATTCAGTGACCGCCAACGCCAATCCGCGCCGTTGATAGGGAATACGATCACCAAAGTAAGCTTGCATGGCCGGGTCGAACATGTATTTCCCGAGCAAAGCCAGAATCAGCGCCGCTGTCAGTGTTAACAGAGAAGGCCAGATTGCAACCAGAGAAACACCAAATGTAAACAACACGATGCCTGCCAGCATCCCAAATCGGCGTCCGCGCTGGTCTGCTACGGAAGCGATGAAGGGTACGAATGCTCCGACCAGCGAACGTCCGGTCAACGCAAAAGACAGGGCAGTGAAGTCCACGCCTAATCCACGGGCAAAAGTTCCTAAAAAAGGATACACCATGCGATGCATGGTGTTGAAGATGATGCGCAGCACCATCACGATCAGGAGTTGGAAGCGTA
>JBAVJG010000272.1:0-6278 GCA_049687655.1 Anaerolineales bacterium
CCTTTATCCTGTCCGCCTGTCAGTTTCCAATGGGAGCCGATGCTGTAGAGACTCCCACACCGACGCTCGTGGTTCCCCTTGCGCCTACCCCAACCGGGACCCCGATTTCATCCCGTACGCTGACCATCTGCCTGGGCCAAGAACCAAACACGCTCTATCCCCTCGGTGGGCCCAATGCTGCCGCGCGCAGTGTGCTCGAAGCCATCTACGATGGACCCATAGATGTGGTTGATTACAACTACCTGCCAGTCATCCTTGAGCGCGTTCCGAGCCTTGCAACGGGGGATGCCTTGCTGGAGGAAACACCGGTCGAGGTTGGCACCCTGATTGTGGATGCCGATAACAACCTGTCTTTTCTCGAGACTGGTTTGCGCGTTCGCCCGGCGGGCTGCTACAGCGACGATTGCGCCATTACTTATGACGGCGTCAGCCCTCTCGCAATGGACCAGTTGATCGTCAACTTCAGCATACTGGAAGACCTGGTCTGGTCGGATGGGGAGCCGCTCACGGCCACTGATTCGATCTTCGCCTATAACATCGCCCAGGATGATAATACGCCTGGCTCCAAATTCATTTTTGATTACACACAGTCGTATGAAGCGACCGACGAAACCCATATCCAGTGGTGGGGTATCCCCGGCTTCATTGACCCGACTTATTACACAAATTTCTGGGCACCGCTTCCGGAACATGCCTGGGGAGAATTCTCAGCAGCTGAACTACCCGAGATTGATATCGCTTCTCGAACCCCGGTTGGCTGGGGACCGTATGTCCTGGATGAATGGGTGGCCGGTGACCGCCTGACCCTATCGAAAAATATACGCTATTTCCGCGCTGATGAAGAATTGCCGGTCTTTGATACCCTTGTTTTCCGTATTGTTCCTGATCCCAACGCCGCTATGAGTGACCTGGTTGCCGGAGCGTGTGACATTCTCGACCCGACTATCAACCTGGACGGTCAATTGTCGCTCCTGCTCCAGATGCAAGCCGATGGACAGGCGCAGGCATTGACGTCTGGCACCAATACCATCGAATGGCTCGGGCTTGGCCTGACCCCGGCCACCTACGATGATGGCTACAGTGCCTCCCCGCCGCTAGACCGTCCTGATTTCTTCTACGACAAACGCACCCGCCAGGCCATTGCCCTGTGCCTCGACCGCCAGACTGTCGTGAATACGGTGCTCTTTGGATTGTCGGTGGTCCCGAATACGTATATTTCGCCGGAACACCCGCTTTATGACACTACGGTTGCGCCTTACCCTTACGATCCTGCTCAAGGCAACCGGATTCTTGAACAGGCTGGTTGGAGGGACGTTGATGATGATCCCTCGACGCCTCGGCAGGCCCAGGGTGTCCTGAACGTTCCGCCGCAAACGCCTCTTGTGCTGAACTACTACACCAGTTCTGCTACCCAGCGTCGTCAGGTCAGCGAGATCCTGGCGCAGTCCTTAGCCCAGTGCGGAATCGGCGTCAACCTCACTTATCTCTCTTACATTGACCTGTATGCCGAAGGTGGAGCCAATGGCCCGTTGTTCGGTCGCAGTTTTGATCTGGCCCAATATGCCATGGGTACTACCAGCCTCGAACCCCCCTGTACCTGGTTCACGACCGGGCAGATACCAACCGAAGAGAACAATTGGGTGGGCGCAAATGTGAGCGGTTACAAAAACACTGAATTCGATGCGGCCTGTACCCGAGCGCAACAGCAAATCCCGGCTGATGAAGCTTATCGTGAGGCGTATTACCAGACCCAATCTATATTCACTTCAGACCTTCCAGCCATCCCGCTATACTTGCGGTTGAAAGTGGCCGCGGCTCGCCCGGATATGTGTGACTTTGACCTTGACCCGACAGCCAACACACTCTGGAACATCGAGGCTTTGGATTATCAATCCACCTGCGCGCCATAATATTCATAATGCGGCCTCTCTATTCTTCGCTGGTATTTGCCGCTTTCCTGCTCACCGCCTGTAAGGCTGCCACGCCGGAACCGCTTCCCACACCTGTACAGTTACCTACCCCTGTACCGGTAAGCACACCCATTCCTTCCGTAGCATCCATTCCTATCCAGCAGCGGTCGTTCTTATTACGGATTGCCATTCTGGGGGAAACAACCACCACCAACGTTTGGGCTATATTTGACGAGTCTGGTGCAGACTACTGGAATGTGGCGACTCAAGCCAGCTACTGGCCGAGTCTCTATCACCTCGCGCCTCCTTCCCTGGACCTTCAGCCTGTTGCCGCTATGGGGACTTCCTCTCCCGTCATCTGTGATGCTGTCAACTGTGCGGCTACAGTTTCCCTAAGACCGAACTTGACCTGGACGGACGGTTCCCCCCTCACCGCGGACGATGTGGCCTTTACGGTCAATACAGCCCTGCAATTTCGACTGGGACTGAACTGGCAGCAGGCTTACAACCCAGACGTGCTCGATCATGTTGATGCATTGAATAAGACTGCTGTTAAATTTTATTTCAAGGCGAAGCCCACCGTGGCTGATTGGCAGTATGGCGCATTAATGGGACCAATTGTCAACCGCGCATATTGGCAACCGCGCATTGCCAATGCGCTCAGCTTGTTGCCAGGCGAAGATTTGTTGCCAACCATTCTGGAATTGGAGGACAAGCTCGCCCAAATACAGGCGGATGTGGATGCATTGAATCTATCGCTGAATACCATGGCTCCAGACAGCACGACATACGTGGACACTGCCAGAGAAGTAAGAAGCTTGCAGGAAGAACTGAACAGTTTATACACTAAACACCAAAAGAGCTATAGCGAATACGAAACCAAACTGATAGCAGCGCGGACCTCCCTTTTTGAGCTTGCCAATGCCAACGAACCGACTCTGGGACCGTGGAAGTTTGCGAGCCATATCGAGACTGAATTTGAAAACCAGGTCAACTTGGATACGCCTTTTGGCAATCCCTGGTTTGATCGTGTTCGTTATCTGACCTATCCAAACGAATCAGCAGCTGTGGAGGCGCTACTAAGCGCGGACGTAGATATCCTCCTGCTGCCTGAAGGCCTCTCGTCCGGCGCTGTTTCCCAATTAGAAAACAACCCTGAAATATCCCTCAACCGCAATATAACCCGCAGTGCGCGTTTCCTGGCGTTCAACCATGCCAATCCCTATCTGGCCGACCCAGTTTTGCATCAGGCTCTGGCTTGCATGCTCGATCCGCAAGTGTTGATGGAAAACATGCAGGGGAATTCAGCACCGTTGTCTGGTTTTGTGCTGGATGAATTCTGGCAAAATAAAGAAATGTCATTGCCATGCTCAAGCGTACCAGGGGATGCACGTTTGGCAGAAGCCGTCCGGCTTTTGAAAAACGCTGGTTATTCCTGGGTTCGGGAACCCGGTGTAAATGTAGCAGGTGTCGGTCTTAAACGCCCTGGTGAATTTGAGATTCCATCTCTGACTTTGCTAACGCCCGCACAGGATAATTTGCGAGATATTGCCGCAAAATATATAG
Source organism: Anaerolineales bacterium (assembly GCA_049687655.1). Taxonomy (GTDB): domain Bacteria; phylum Chloroflexota; class Anaerolineae; order Anaerolineales; family Villigracilaceae; genus JAABUE01. The sequence continues at coordinate 3,477 of JBAVJG010000272.1, forward strand.
CCCATCAGGCAGAGATTTTAGGCCTGACCATAAACTTACGGAGTAGCAACTCCGATGAGTTGCAATATGCGGTCTACGGCTCCAGGGACTATGATATGGCCCTGCTGGGCTGGCGTTTGAGCATTTATCCGTCGTACCTGTGTGACTGGTTCCTGCCCTGGGAACAGAATCTGTTCGTTTATAACGGAGACAGGCTAAAGGCAACGTGCGAAGCGTGGGCCCAATCCAATGATTTGGAGCTGGCCAGGTTCTATGCATCCGATGTTCAAGCTGTTCTGTTACGAGACCTGCCCCTCATCCCGCTGTATTCGGGCGTACGTGTCGACGCGTATCGGAATGTACAATATCCCTTTTCAGAGGCTGTTGATGGATTGGGTGGACTGTATGGCGCACCTGCGCTGGCAATACCAATTCCGTGATAAATTCATTTGCTCTGGAAAACTTTGCTATAATTCCGCCAATCCGCCACTAGGAGAAGATTGTGACATCAGAGAAACCCTTGTTGGAGTCAAATCACTAAAGACGTATTTTTATACCGAAGACGGGACGGTTCGCGCTGTGGATGGTGTGGACTTTGAAGTCTACCAGAGGAAATAGTTGGCTTGGCCGGTGAGTCTGGATGTGGAAAAAGTGTGACATCGCTGTTGGTAATGCGCCTGATCTCTGCGCCGGGCAAGGTAGAAGAAGGTGAGATTTTAGTCGATGGGAATGACCTGCTCAAAGTGTCCGAGTATGATATGATCCATGGATCCATGTGCGTGGGAATCGGATATCGATGATCTTCCAACAGCCGCAAACAGCGCTCAACCTGCCCTCGGGTTGCCATTTCCATCCGCGCTGCCCGATCACGGAAGTAAACTGTTCCGTAGACGAGCCCGAATTCAGGGAATTACGTCCTGATCATTGGCTTGCCTGTCATTACGCGGTACAGTTCCTGTATTTTTTATTCAAGCACAAAGCCAGAAGGAAAGTTTTATGTCTGTTCCCCGTGTTTTATTAGTTGATGACCAGCGTGACATCCTGAAATTGCTGCATTCCACGCTGGACACGCTGGCGCATGAGTTGGATATTACCGAAGCGCCTTCTGGTGAGGAAGCCTTGCTGGAAGCCTCGCAGGTAAAAATAGATTTGTTGGTGGCGGACTATCGTTTGCCGGGCATCACAGGCGTAGAATTAATGCACAAAATTCGTGCCAAAAACCCGGATGTACGCGTTATCCTCGTGACCGGGATGACCGAACGTAACGCGCGTGAGGAGATTCTGAACGCAGGCGCAGCCGCTGTTTTCGATAAGCCCATTTCACTGACAGACTTTCTGGACGCGGTCGAGCGTGCGCTGAACCTGGATCGCACCATTCTGCCCGAAGAAGGGGAACCCGAGTCTGGGCAGCATCAGACACTCTCGAACCTGCTGGCCAATTTCAGGCAGGATGTCAACGCCCAGGCAGTGTACCTGCTCAGCGACCGCGGACGTGTGCTGGCGGCGGCCGGCGCTTTGAGAGATAGTAGCATGGAAGCCTCCCTGTTTTCGGCCTTAATGGCGATTTATAGTGCCGGATTAAAGGTGACGCGTTTCATGCACCAGGATGAACTGGATAACTACCATGTGTTTGCAGGGGAGGAACAGGATTTGTTGCTTATCCCGGTGAATGCCGCCTATGCACTTTTGTTGGTTGGTAATAAACTTGCGACCGTTGAGAATGTATTGGACACCATCCACGCCATGCTGGCAGTGCGTGATGAAGTGAAGAAAACCTTGAAATTTATGGGTGTTGCCCCGATTGTCTCCGACGACGAGGAAGAACAGGGTGCTCCTAAATACGCAGAGCCGCTTACACAAACCACGACGAATGAAATAGAGGCGCTTCTAAATTCCAAAAAGAAGATCACGACCGATGAATTGGAAAAATATTGGAGTGACGCCGCCTCCAAGCAGGGCAATGTTTCAACCAATCCGGATGTGATCACATACGAACAGGCGCGCCAATTAGGCCTGGCACCTGGAGAAGAAGAATAGGTTCTCTAGGATTTCCCCCCAAATTCGGGTATCTGCCACGGAGTTTCCCAAGGATGGGAAGAATAAGCATTTGCTCAACTGCTAGCCCTGTGATACAATCTTGCCCGCCCAAAGGGGCATCTCAGGGGCGTGGTGCAATGGCAGCACACCGGCCTTTGGAGCCGTGGATCTTGGTTCGAATCCAGGCGCCCCTGCTTTATTTTTACTGCTCACCGATTCCCGCTTTTGCGGGGCTTTTTCTCTAAACCCAGGCAGACTTTGCGACGCCCCGTGGAGCGCAGGTCTGTTTTATTTTTTTTATTGGTCTCATCTGAAAAGTGTAATTATTTTATGTTATTGCGAGCCCCGTAGGGGTGTGGCAATCTCAGTGTTCAAGTAAAGCCTATGTTTCTACATTATTTGAGACTGCCACGTCGGCCTCTGGCCTCCTTGCACATCGTCCCCACATGGGGAGTGACACATCTCTAGGAGTTATGTAATGAAGGTTACTGCTGTTTTACTTGCTGCCGGACAAGGTACGCGTATGAAATCGGATCTGCCAAAGGTGCTGCATCCGTTAGCGGGGGTACCCATGCTCTGGCATACGCTCCAGGCCCTGGAGCAGGTCACCTCCGAAAAACCGGTTGTGATCGTCGGGCATGGCGCGGAACAGGTGGAGAACTTTATCGGTGATTCAGCCATCTGTGTTTTGCAAGAACCGCAACTCGGTACGGGACATGCCACCCTGCAGGCTGAAAACGTGTTGAACGGCAAGTCGGATTACGTTATCGTTACCTATGCGGATAT
>JBAVJG010000273.1:0-11513 GCA_049687655.1 Anaerolineales bacterium
GAGCCAAGGAATTAGCCTGGCTGCGGATAGTGCTGAAGGGGGTTTCTGCATCAAATACCAATGCAAGGATCACATCGAGACTCATGCTGGTTGCGTACAGCATGTGCTCGGCTTTGGTTGATTCCAGGCGCACAAACCGTAACAAGTCGTTACCCTTTTGCCCATCCCAGTGACGGGATACTGTGGCTGCCAGTTCATTGGCAGCATTCTGGGAAAGCTGGCCGGCGTAAGCCCATAATTCTTTCTGACGGGTAATCAAGGCCGCCTGGGCAGACGATTCCAGGGTAAGCCGTGTGAGATGTTGTGCGGCTTTCGAAACGTCATTCAGCCAGGGAATGTCAAGCACTCGTGGGTCATTTTGCGGGGAGGGTCCGTTCATTTTCACTTCGTTCACCGGTTCTTGGTTTTCTTCGAGTGCGTCTATCAACTGATCCGGGATGATGGGCACAGCACGAACAAGCTGGACAAAATCAGGTAAATAGAAGGGCTTACGCAGCAACACCCACGGACGGATGGCATCCATCGTCGGAGGCAGTTCTTCATCAGAAAGGATGACCAGATCAAGGTCCGGATTAATACTGCGGAGTGAGCGGCCAATTTCAAGTACGTTCTTTTCACCCAAGTCCGTATCCAGCAGGGCTAACGAACAATTTTCCTTTTCAGCCGCTAGAATGGCCCTGGCTTTATCATTTGCCATGTGAATGTGAAATGAGCCTGTATCACTCAGGCTCTGGCGAATCAGCTCTCCAAAACTGGCCTGTGGGGTTACTACGAGTAAATTTGCCTTCATACGCATAAAGTGTATCATGTCCAATGTTCATAGGCAAGTCAACCATTCAGGGGAACGTCTGCAAATTTGTCTATACAACTTGACTTTAACCCCCTGTTTGTGCTATCTAATAGGAAATTTTTCACGAGGAAAACTATGCACCGCGAGCGTGTATCTGAAAATGTCTATTGGTTTCAAAGCGATGTCTATGCCCAGGTAACGGCCGGAGTAATTGCCGGACCGCAATGGTCTATTGTCATCGATACCCTGGCACTCCCTGACGAAACACTGGGAATGCGTGAATTTGTTGAACATGAACTGGGTGTGCCGGTTCGCTATGTAATCAACACCCACTATCATGCCGACCACACCTGGGGAAATTGCTTCTTTCCCGGCGCAACGATCATTGCCCACGAACGCTGCAGGGATTTGCTTATAGAGCACGGCATTCCATCCCTAGAAGCTGCCACCAAGCAGAATCCCGCTTTAAAACAGGTTAAGATTGTGTTGCCTCACATGACCTTCAGCCGCGGCGATATGACTCTCAAGATCGGCAAAAAAAATCTAACCATTTCAGCAGCCCTGGGGCATAGCGAGGACGGCATATCCGTGCTGGTCGAAGAGGACCGGGTCCTGTTCGCTGGTGACGCATTTATGCCAATCCCCTACATTGTGGATGGCAATGTAGATGACATTACCGCATCCATAAAACGCATTGGGCGGATGGGGCTTGAAAATATCGTTCAGGGCCACGGTGACATCATCCTGCGGGGCGAGATCGAAAGCGCAGTAAAGGAAAACCTGAACTATATATCAGCTATCAAAAAAGCTGTCCGAACCGCAGCGCGGCGGAAAGAACCACTTGATTATCTGGAGGAGGTCGATATCGAGGATTGCGGTAAAAGTCGGGTGAATTTAGGCGGATTGGCTGTTCAATTGCACGAACGCAATCTGCGTGCTTTACTCCAACACGTGCAAATGGAGAATGATTCCCGGGAAAATAGTTAGGACATATACTGATTGACAGAAAAAAGCCAGTCGTTGTCGATAACGGCTGGCTTTTCCTTAAGTCGCATTTCCTTGGTTGGGTTGCTGACCCTCACGTTTGGAACGAATCCATCCGTGCAAGCTTTGTCTGACAATACGTTCTTGTCCCGAGAACAATTTCTTTAAATTGGGCCGCAGAGCCCAAATGAGCAGGATTTCGGCCAACACGCCGTAGAGTACATCCACCCAGGGGGAAAGTCCCAGCCAGGCCCGGATGGTAAAGATAATAATGGCTGAAAATGCCACGCTCATGGTTGTGATGGAGGCAATACCCAGGGTGAAAAAAATGATCGCGCCCAGTGGAAGAATAATGAAGATAGAAGGTCCCCAAATCCCAAATGCGCCGCCCACTGCCGGTGAACCACCCGCTCCACCTTTCAAGCGCACAATACGCCCCTGCTCATTGCGCTCGGGTACAAAAATGGAGTAGTTATGGCCAATGATGGCCGCTATTGGAGAAAGCACGTGCAGCAGATGCGCTTCCGGGAGGATAGCCTTTGCTATCCAAACTGCTACTGCGCCCTTCAGAATATCCATGAAGGCAGTCAGCAGCCCTGCCCCGAGCCCGGCTGCGCGCAGGGCGTTTGTCCCGCCTGTTCTTCCGCTCTCGATCGTACGGACATCCTTCCCGGTTTTTAATTTAACGATCAGCCAGCCAAACGGGATAGAGCCTATAACATAGGCCAACAAAATCACCCCAATGCTAATCACGATTTGCATGAGAGTAGTTTCCTCCAATATGCTCCAAGTTGCATGTAAAATTGGTAACACAAGAATAGCCTTATGGTTACTGTTCGGCTAATATCTGAAGTGGTACTTCAGCCACCTGCCAGTTTTCGATCCAAAAGCCGCGTGCAGTCCAGGTTCGTTCCATGCGGGACCAGATGACGTGAACAACATCATAGGCTGCCTCATCAATATCGGTAGGGGAAACAGTTTCAGGTCCAGTCGGATGCGAGTGAAAGATGCCGACCAGGTCCAGGCCTTTGGCATCCATCCATTCGAAGGCATTGTACTGCTCCTGGGCATCCAGACGGAAGCGTACCGGACTTCGATCTGCGTTACGCATTCTGAGCACGGCCTCGACCGAATCGTGCTTCCCGGCCAACAGACCGCAAGCCTCGAACGGCACCTGAGCAGCCACATGACGGCGCATCGTTTGCATGTGTTCGGGTCTCAATTTCAGAACTTTGATCATGCTAACGAAAGAAGGCGGCAGCACCCCAGACCAGAATCAACGCGATCAACGGCTCTACCATCGCACGGCGCAGTGGAATTCCTTCCAGAAGGTTTCCCGTGAGAGTGGAAACCGCATAGAGTGGCCCCAGCGACACAAGCCCAAACTGGACAGGTGAAATCGGCCAGTAGTGCAATCCTGCCCCAATTTGTGTACAAACAAAAGCGATGCCAACTGCCCAGTTATACTCCCATTTTTGACTTACGCGCAGGTGCAACGTGCGCAGGCTGACAAGTCCGGCAGCGACGAACAAAGCGGGAGCCAGCAAGAACAATCGTACGCTGCTGAAACGTAAAGCGGTTGTCAAGATCAGATAGACCGCAAAGGAGAGCGCAGTGAGGCCGGCCGTCGCTATGGCGTAGTTGGGTGCAGACGGTTCCACAACGATATATTCTGCCAGGAAGATCAGCACCAGAAGCAGGCCGGCAATACCAAACCCTACCCACCAGGTATTGCCGGGCGGCAAGATCGTAAGCGGGATACCAACGATGAAAGTTGCCAGAGTGGGCAAAAGCCAATGCTCGATGGTGCGCGTTTCCCCCAAGGAGGGATGCGAACGGAGCAGCCAGTCCATGCCAGTAGCCGTCAGCCCGGCAGCCATGAGGACCATGAGCGTGCTCAAGCTAAGAGGATACTCAAAATAAAAGCCCGGTAGTTGTAATTCAAGGGTGAATTCCGGGGTTTGGATCAGATGCGTCAGGGCGAATGCCAGTAGCACGGCTGCAATCAAAACACCGACCCGGTTGGAATCTGGTAGATAGCGAGTTTCGTTCACAATTTGGATTGTACCTGTCTACATAACGTCTGCCAAGAGGTATCTATCGGAAATCTGTATTTAGAGAAGTAGCCAATTGTGTGTGCTTTCCATTTGTCTACTACGCGTGAGCCTGCGTCACAGTGCGGGCAGAGAACACTGAACACTGAGATTTTTCCTCTTTCTTTTCTGTGAGTTCCGTGCGCTTCATAATGGAATCTCCTGAACCCATCCATTTAGCCGCACCGTTTTTTAGAATAGGTTATCCGGGATTGTCGTGAATAAGTCCGGATTTGGGGGCGCGAGCGAGCGCATGTTCGCGCCCCCAAATCCGGCAATCTACCACGGGAATTCCAAAAAAGACTATAGAACAGATTTGCAGTAAATATGGGCGATATGGTAAAATTGGTAGGTTATGGAAATGGACAAAAACGAGACCTTGCCTCCGCCTCCGGGCGTGATTGGTTCGCTTAGAGCGGGCTTTGATGCGATTGCATCCAATCTGACGGTTATCTTGTTACCGTTGGTTTTGGACCTCTTGCTATGGTTGGGTCCTCGGCTGCGCATAGAGCCTCTCTTTCAACTCATTTTTGATGAAATGACCCGTTATGCAAGGTTTAGCGGTATCCCAGCAGCGGATTTGAGCATGCTGCAGGAAAACAGCTCTTTACTTCTAGAGCAACTACAACAATATAATTTGTTCAGCGCACTACGCACATTCCCGATCGGTGTTTTCAGTCTGATGAGCGGGTCAATGCCCGTCAGTACTCCTTGGGGCGCACCTTCCATTATTCAGGTAGATTCTGTGTTCACCCTGTTGGGCTGGTTCATGTTGTTGACACTGGTTGGCTGGTTGTGCGGCGGCCTGTTTTTCCGCTGGGTATCCCTGGTGGTGAGAGATTCGTCTCAACCTTTAGATATTCGTTTTCGCCAATCAATTTTTCAAACGATATTGTTGTCAGTTTTGTACTTCATCCTTGCATTCATTATCGGTACCCCCATTTTGATCGTACTTGCTCTGATTATTGCTGCCAGCCCTCTGCTGGCACAGGGCATACTATTGATCGTAGGCTTGCTCTCCATGTGGTTGATCGTGCCCATTTTTTTTACACCGCATGGCATTTTCATACGGCAACAGAATGCATTTAGGTCTATCTACACAAGTTTACGAATGGCACGTTTCACTTTGCCGACCAGCAGTTTATTCGTTTTGAGTGTGTTGCTGATCGCTATTGGATTGAATTTTGTCTGGAATATCCCTTCATCCGATTCTTGGATGACTCTGATAGGGATTGCCGGGCATGCTTTTATCACGACATCGCTTTTGGCTGCAAGCTTCATTTATTATCGTGATATGCAGGTCTGGTTACAGACTGTATTTGAGAAGTTGAAAGCCAATTTACCAACACAGCAAGCTTAATTCCTGGCTCTGTCTTTATTCGGAGGTTTTTGTGGTTCAAACAAACGCTAGTTATCAAGCAAAAGATATTCAAGTTTTGGAAGGTTTGGAAGCTGTCCGTCGTCGCCCGGGTATGTATGTAGGCGGTACAGATATCAAAGCCTTGCATCATCTTGTATATGAGGTCGTGGATAACTCTATTGATGAGGCCCTGGCAGGGATTTGCACACGCATCGACATCATTATTCATGAAGATAGCAGCGTGACTGTCCAGGATGATGGCCGTGGTATCCCAGTGGACGTACACCCTCAGATGAAGAAATCCGCCCTAGAAGTGGTCATGACCACATTGCACGCTGGTGGCAAGTTCGGCGGCGGCGGATACAAGGTTTCTGGAGGTTTGCACGGTGTGGGCGTCAGCGCGGTGAATGCGCTCTCAGAATGGTGCGAAGTCGAAGTCAAACGCGATGGACAAATCCATCGTCAGCGCTATGAGCGTGGGTACCCGCAGGGACCGGTAAAATCCAGCGGAAAAGTAAAAGAAGAAGATAGCGGAACCAAGACCACGTTTAAGTTCGATCCGGAAATTTTCAAGGATGACGTTGACTACCGGTTTGATACATTAGCGCAACGCTTTCGTGAAATGGCATTCGTCACACGTGGCACTATGATCCATTTCAGCGATGAACGCAGCAACCGGGAATTGACCTTCTACTTCGAAGGCGGAATCAATTCCTTTGTCCGCTATTTGAACCGCAACCGCGCATCCCTTCATCAGGTCGTTTATGTTGATAAAGAAATCGATGCGATTGGGATCGAAGCGGCTATCCAATACACAGATTCTTACACCGAATCGGTTTATTCGTTTGCCAACACTATTAACACAGTCGATGGTGGCACGCATCTGACCGGCCTGCGCAGCGCTTTGACGCGTGTGATCAATGATTTTGCGCGCAAGAACAACCTGTTGAAAGATTCCGATCCGAATTTCTCCGGCGATGATACCCGTGAAGGGCTGACCGCGATCGTTTCGATCAAGCATCCGGATCCGCAGTTTGAATCGCAGACCAAGGTCAAGCTCATGAACGCCGAAGTACAGACCTTTGTCCAGCAAGTGGTGGTTGAAGCGTTCAACACTTTTCTGGAGGAGACCCCATCAGCAGCCAAGGCCATTATTGCCAAGTGTCTGACCTCAGCACGCGCCCGCGATGCCGCTCGCAAGGCCCGCGACCTGGTCATCCGCAAGTCGGCGCTGGAGTCGCTCACGCTGCCGGGTAAGCTGGCCGACTGCTCCGAACGCGATTCGTCCAAGACTGAACTTTACATCGTTGAGGGAGACTCGGCTGGTGGTTCGGCCAAACAAGGCCGCGACCGTCACTTCCAGGCGATTTTGCCCTTACGCGGTAAGATTCTGAATACCGAACGCGCGCGCCTGGATAAAATCTTAGGCAACAACGAAGTTAAATCACTCATTTCAGCTTTAGGTACGGGTGTCGGGGAAGGTTTCGACCTGGAAGGCCTGCGTTACGGGCGCGTCATCATCATGACCGATGCCGACGTAGACGGGAGTCACATCCGCACACTGTTGCTAACGTTCTTCTTCCGTTATTTGCCGCAATTAATCGAGGAAGGGCATCTCTACATCGCCCAACCACCGCTGTACCGGATAGCGCACAAAAACCAGGTCAAATATGCATATACGGAAAAAGAAAGAGAAGAGCTGGTAAAAGCGTTAGGCGGCGAGAAGGCAAATTTGCAACGCTATAAGGGTCTCGGAGAAATGAATCCCGACCAGTTATGGGATACGACCATGAACCCGGAGAACCGTACCCTGCTCCTTGTCACGGTGGAAGACGCTACCGAAGCAGACCGGACCTTCGACATGCTCATGGGCAATGCGGTTGATCCGCGCAAGCGCTTTATCCAGACCCATGCGCGAAGCGTGCGCAACCTGGATATTTAACCCTGATTCTGAATTTGAAGGAGGCCAGCCTGCGGGCTGGCCTTTTACTTTTCTCTCCAACGGGTTTGATATGAAAGTACCATTCAAGCCGCCCTACAATGTAGTGTAAAATGCTTTCTAGAATGCTTGTTTCGCTACAATTTTGTTACTTATGATTCAATCGATGCGCTTTAATCTAACCCTGAGCAAGATTTTGCAACTGATCGTGCTGGTCTATCAAACCATTGCGGTTGCTATTTTTATGGCTGCCCTTGTTTTTGCCTATTTTTGGCTGCAAGGACCGTTTTTGGGTGCGTTGTTCGAACCCACTATGGTAAAGAGCCCGGCGGGACCAATGAAACCCAGCGAAGCCTGGCAATTGCATAACCAGGGCATTGAACACGGTGACCAGTTAATTTCGGTAGCCGGGGAGGAAATCTATAACGCCGGAGGCCTGGAACAGGTGCTCAGTAACTTCTTCCCAGGTGAAACAGTACCAGTAACAATGCTATCTGTGGATGGGGAAGCAACGACTTACGAGGTAGAACTACATTCATTGCCCGTTTCAGACCGGACCGCATATCTGTTCGTGCCTTCGATAGTCAGTGTCGCGTTCTTTGCGCTCAGTCTATGGATCTTCGGCCTGCGCCGTAATGAACCAGCCGGTCGTGCTTTTGCGATCTTTGCTTCATCGATGGCCATTGTAGCCGGTCTCTTCTTCGACCTTTACACAACACACCGCTTCTCTTACATCTGGGCATTTGCGCTGCCAATGGCGGGTGGCGCATTAATGGACCTGACGCTATCCTTCCCACAGGAAGCCCGCTTTGTGATAGGACGTCCCTATTTGCGTTGGGGAGGCTACGTAGTTGCAGTCATCCTGGCGGGATATTCTTTTGTCACAATGTCCAACCTTGAGCAACCGAAGGCATATTTCTCAGCATGGTATGCCAGCTATTTCTTTGATGCAATTGCCATCTTGCTGCATTTCGGTGTGACCATTTATCGAGGTTTCACAGCAAAGTCACCGGTTGTCCGCAGCCAGGCACGCGTGGTCCTGATCGGAATCTTATTCTCGCTGGGGCCGATAGGCATCTGGTTAGCACTCTTCCCCTTTGGGTTGCTGCCTTTCTCCCCATATCTGTTTTTCCCCGTAATGTTATTTCCTCTGACACTGGGATACACCATTTTGCGCTATCGCCTGGTACGGACCGACATGTGGATTCGTCAAGGGGTAGTCTATTCCATCCTGACCGTTATTGCCGTAACCGGTTATGCAGCCCTGGTAAGCGGCTTCAGCCTGGTCTTCAAAGAAGCGATGCCCGCTGACAATCCGTTTGTGATCGGAGGCTTGATCTTTATCCTGGCGGTGGCTTTAGACCCCTTCCGCAAAAGTGTACTTGATATCGTGGATAGCTCTTTCTTCCGCGGACAACGTATCTACGATCAGCGGCTGCGTGATTTCAGTCACCAGATGACCAGCGTGCTGGACATCCAAAATGTCGGGCGTATACTGCGTCAACAAATCATGGACACGCTTGCGCCCGAATACGTGCATATCTATTCGTTCGATCCGGTCAATGACCAGTATGTCAGCCTGCCGGATGTGGACGGACGTCCTTCCAGCGATGTGCGCTTCTCGTCCAGCAGCGCACTGGTCCAGTATTTTGCCAGCGAGAATCTGCCCCTGTACCTGGACGGCGCTACCCTGCCGCCCGGTTTGAAAGCGGAGGAAGCGCGCCTGAATCTACTTGACGCGAAACTCTTCATCGGGTTGGCTGGCAAGGAAGGCCCCATTGGCTGGTTGGCGCTTGGACAGCGTCTGTCCGGGCAGCCATATTCGCCCCAGGATTTGACATTCCTCGAGAATCTGGCAGATCAGTCTTCGGTTGCCATAGGGCGCGTGCAGACCGTTGCCAATCTGGAACGCCGTATTCAGGAAATGAACGCACTGACACGCGTTTCTCAGGGCGTCAATATCACGTTGACGTTTGACGATGTGATGGAATTGATCTTTGCCCAAACCGGACAGATCATCCCTGCCAGTGAGTTCCATGTTACGTTGTACAGCAAAGCGGGGGATTATTATTACTATGCCTTTTGCGTTGAGAATCGCGACCGTCTGGAAGAACGTGAGACCATTCCGCAACCGCTGAACTTTGGCCTTGGCCAGGAAGTGATCGACAAAGGTCGACCAATCTTGACACAGGATTACCTGCGCGAATGCCAGGCTCGAAACGTGACACCCGCCATCCAGGATGTATACGCCTGGATGGGCGTTCCGCTTAATGCGGGTGCGGAAACCATCGGTTCCTTGGGTGTCGGCAGCCGTGATGCCAGCGATACATACTCGCGTTCTCAACTCGATTTGCTGCAAGCTATCGCAGACCAGACCGCTGGTGCCATCGTCAAAGCCCGTCTTCTGCAGGAGACACAGCAACGTGCTTATCAATTATCAACGTTGAATGACCTGACCCGTCAGCTAACATCCACGCTTGAACTGGAACCACTGTTGCAAAATATTCTGGAAAACGCAGTCAGCATTCTCAACTGCGAAGCCGGCAGCCTGTTCCTGGTGGACGAGAATACGGATGATTTGATTTTCAAAGTGACGGTTGGACCGCCATCGTCGTCTGAGTTGATCGGTCAACGCGTGCCGGCTGGCAGCGGGATCGTTGGCCGCGCAGCACAACAGCGTGAAGCGGTTGTCGAAAACCAGGCGCAAACCTCGCCCAGACATTTCATCGCTGCGGACCAACAAACCGGCTTCACCAGCAAATCGTTGCTCGCAGTACCTTTATTGTTCAAAGACCGCGTCATCGGCGTGATTGAGATCATCAACCGCAAAGATGGTTTGCCCTTCATTGGAGATGACCAGACTCTGTTGTCCGCGTTTGCCGGGCAGGCGGCGGTTGCTATCGAAAATGCACGCCTGTATACCCTCACCGACCAGGAACTGGCTGCGCGCGTGGAAGAGCTCTCGGTCATGCAGCGTATCGACCGCGAACTGAACGCCAGCCTTGAGATCAGCCGCGCCATGCGTATCACGCTGGAATGGGCTATGCGTCAATCGAAGGCAGAGGCCGGGTTGATTGGCATGTTAGCAGACAAAAAATTGCGTGTGATGGCCGAGCAGGGATATGGCGATTTGAACGGTCGCTTTTCAGAAGGTTTGTTGGCTCTGGATATGCCTGCCGTAAAATCTGCTGTGCAGACGGCCCAGCCACAACAGGTTTCGTTGCAGTCGGGTGCTGAAAATAGTATTCTGCCCGGGGCGCACACGCAGATCGTAATTCCGATCCGACGCGAAGCGGATGTCATTGGGATGCTGCTGCTCGAGAGTGTCAGCGACTCGCAGCAGGATATCGCCTTCCTCAACCGTCTCAGCGACCATGCCGCCATCGCCATTTCGAACGCCCAACTTTACGAAGAAGTGCAACAGGCGAACGACGCCAAGAGCGAGTTCGTCTCCTTTGTGGCACATGAACTCAAGAACCCGATGACGTCCATCAAGGGCTATACCGAACTGCTGGCTGCTGGCGCGGTCGGTGAGATCAATGAAATGCAGACCAATTTCCTGCATACGATTCGCTCTAACGTGGAGCGCATGTCGACCCTCGTTTCGGACCTGAACGACAACTCTAAAATCGAGGCTGGTCGCCTCCGTCTGGACTATAAGGCTGTGGCCCTGTCCGAGGTAGTGGACGAGGTGGTCCGATCCACTACTAGCCAAATCGAAGACAAAAAGCAGAAGATCGAGCTACGTGTATCTGAATCGTTACCCCACGTTTGGGCGGATCAAACCCGCGTAGGCCAGGTTCTGACCAACATCGTTAGCAATGCCCACAAATACACGCCCGAGGAAGGGACGCTCGTGGTTGGCGCCGAGGTCTCTGCCAATCAATGGGATCCCGAAGGCGCAGCGCAGGTGGTGCACATCTGGGTCAAGGATGATGGTATCGGCATCGGCGCGGAAGACCAGCAAAAGATATTTTCCAAGTTCTTCCGTTCGGATGACCAGAAAGCCCGCGAAGCGCCAGGGACAGGCCTGGGTTTGAACATCACTAAAAGCCTGGTGGAAATGCAGGGTGGCAAAATCTGGTTCGAGAGTGAATTCCGCAAAGGGACCACCTTCCACTTCACCATCCCGGTGGCAGAGGAATAATTTATGACATTTCACGCTGCTGTAGGACAGGCACAGGCGTTGGACGGACGCGAAGCCAGCTTGCAGGCTACACACCATGCCTTGAACCGCTTGGGGGCGGTTGCACCCGGGTTGGGGATAGTGATCGCCTCCCACCAGTATCAGGCGCGTGACGTTGCCAATGGGGCTGCCAGTTTGTTGGGAGATGCCCCGTTGATCGG
>JBAVJG010000274.1:0-7868 GCA_049687655.1 Anaerolineales bacterium
GGACATTTTATTTCCTTAGTGGTTGGGGATTTGCACAAGTATAGCACGGGAGGGCAAGTCTCAAAACCTCCCGTGATGTTGTATACTTTGAATAGTTAGAAAAAATTGTGTCATTCTGTCCGCACCATTTGCAGGCACGCGTGACCGACTGTAGGGAGTGACACTTGCACCGCACTTCGTTCCCCGCACCGCGCCGCTTAGCGGGGCAGGTGTGGTGCAGTGCAGGTAGGAATCCCCGTGCTATGCGTGGGGGACCCTTCACTTCGTTCAGGGTGACATAATATAGTAGTAGGACTTACGCACATTGCGAAAGATACCGAAAATAAGGGGGCGTGTAGCGCACGCCCCCTTATTTTCGGGCTTCCTCCGTATTTTTGCGTAAGTCCTGAGTAGGAGTATTCCATGCTCACCATCGAGAAAATTGACACCGAGAACAAAGCCCAGGTCAAACGCTTTGTCAAACTGCCTCACCGGCTTTATAAAGATTGTCCGCAGTGGGTTCCGCTGCTCGATATCGATGCGTACGCTTACCTGAATCGCAAAAAGCATCCCTTCCAAGAGCATTCGGATGTTGATTTTTTTCTGGCCGTGCGTGACGGGAAAGACGTGGGGCGGATTTCCACCATAGAAAACAAGCCCTTCAATCAGTATCACAATACCAAAAAAGCCAATTTCTATTTCTTCGACAGCGAGAATGACCATGAAGCGGCTGCCGCTCTTTTCGAAACCGCTTTCGAGTGGGCCGAAAACCGTAATCTGGATACCATCGTGGGGCCAAAAGGGATGGGACCTCTGGATGGGTACGGCGTACTGGTGCTCGGGCACGAGCATCGCAATACCATGACGATGCTCAATTACAATCATGCCTATTACCAGGAACTGGTCGAGGCGCAGGGATTTGAGAAAGAGGTGGACTTTGTCTCCTGTTATTTGCCTGCTGAAAATTTCAAAATCCCGGAGCGCGTGGACCGCATCGCACAGCGCGTTATGGAGCGCGGCAATTTGCGGGTCAAACGTTTCAAAAATAAGAATGAATTGCTGCAATGGGCGAATCGCATCGGCAAGGCCTATAATGACTCTTTCGTGAATAATTGGGAATATTTCCCGCTCAGCCAGCGCGAGATCGATTTCGTGGTTGACAACATCATGATGGTGGCCGATTATCGCCTGATCAAGGTTATCGTACATGGCGAGGACGTGGTCGGCTTTTTGTTCGCTTTCCCGGATGTCTCGGGCGCGCTGCAACGTGCCAAAGGTAAGTTGCAGCCCCTGTCGCTGATCGATCTGTTGTTTGATATGAAACGCACCAAGGGAGTGGCCGTCAATGGGATGGGGATATTGCCGGAGCACCAGGGCCGGGGTGGCAATGCCATCCTGTATTCAGAGATGGGACACACGCTGCTGGATTTCGGCCAATTCAAGCATGTGGAAATGACCCAGGTAGCCGAATCCGCCGAGCAGATGCGCGCGGACTTGAAGAATTTGAATGGGGTGGAATATAAAAACCATCGGGTTTACAGGAAGAATTTATGATCTCATTGCGAGCCCCGCCGGTTGAGTAGCTGCGTAGCAGCGTATCGAAACCAGCGGGGCTCGCAATCTCATGTAACTTTTGAACAGAAGATTGCCACGTCACCGCTGTGCGGTTCCTCGCAATGACAGATGCTGAGGTACTTTTTATGAAACACCCTCTTGCAAATATTTCCTCAACTTCTCAAAAACCCCTCTTTTTCGCGTTCCTGACCGCGACCCTGATCCTGTTCGCCGTTTTTCAGGTGTTAGACGCACCCCTGCGGACTCCCACCGCGCCGAACGGCATCCTCTCGTTCGAGCTGGCGGGCACGCCTGAAAAGGCGTTTCAGATTCTGGTGAGTTGGGAAGCGGTAAATAATGATAGCCCCATCGCTAATGAATTGAGAAGAAAACTTTATGCTGCTTTTGGTCTTGGCCTGGATTACCTATTCATGCCGGTCTATGCTACTACGCTGGCGTTGGGGATCCTGCTGGCGACCGGCAGGCACAAAATCTGGTTTGGGACATTAGGTGCCTGGCTGGGATGGGGGGCGTACGCCGCGGCGCTATTTGACACAGTCGAGAATTACGCACTGGTGCAAATACTATTGATGAACCAGTTGCGATCGCCGTATCCGCAAGTAGCTTCCGTTTGCGCTATAGTCAAATTCGGCTTGCTGATTCTGGGATTGGTTTTTGCTTTAGTTGGGTGGTTGTGGCCAAAAAAAGTGTTTGATGACATTAATCCCTAACGGGACGATATGTCGCCTTACAATAAATGGAAAGCCGCCTTTCGGCGGTCTCTTTTTTGTCCTACATCGTCATCTTGATTTCACGACCCATCTCGACCCCCTCGTCTCTCCCCGATTTCTGGGTGGGTAGCAGTACGTGGAACTTGCTGCCCGGGAAGTGGACTTCGTCGAATCCGGGGCTTTGCACCCAGATGCGCCCGCCGTGCGCTTCCACGATCCCTTTGGCAAGTGCCAGTCCCAGCCCTGCACCGCCGCCCTGGAAACGAGATTTGCTGGTGGAGTGTTTTCCCAACTCGCCGGGCTGGTAGAACTTGGTGAAAATAAGGTCACGGAACTCAGGAGCCACACCAACGCCCGTATCACAGACCGTGATCTGCACACCGCCTTCGGGAGCATCTTCGCTTCCGGGTTGCAACGTCTGGCCGGTGATCGTGACCTTACCGTCGTTCGGTGTGAATTTTATGGCGTTGCTCACAAGATGGAAAAAGAGCTTGTGCAGGATGTTTGGGTCGGCCTTGATGTAGGGTATGGCGGGCAGGTCGATGGTCAGGGTTTGACTGCGCTCTGCGAATTGCTTGGTGAGGCCAAAGCACACTTCGCGGATCAGGTCAGCCACGTCGACGGGTTGCAATTTCAGTTGCAGTGTGCGCGCGTCAAGCTCGGCGATGTCGAACATCGAGTCCATGATCTCGTGCAGGCGCATGGTGCCATCGTGCAGACCTTTCATGATGGTCTGGATATCAGGGTTGAGACTGGTATCTTCCATCAACATCTCGGTGTACCCGCGCATGACAGTCAACGGTGTGCGAAGTTCGTGGGAAGCGATGCTGATGAAGTCGGACTTGGTGCGGTCGATGCGCTCCAGGTCGCGGTTGGCTCTATCGAGTGAGTGGTAGGCCTGGCGTAGTTCCTGGTTCAAGTGCACCAGATTTTCCACCAGACGGGCGTTTTCCAACGCGACGGCGGTCTGGTTGGCGAGCGCGCTCAACGTGACCAGGTCCTGCTCAGTGTAACGGTTACTGGAGAGTTTGGGGCCGAAGGCTAGCAGCCCGATCCAGCGCCGTTTGGCGAAAATTGGCACGTACACTTCGGACTGGGTCGCATTAAACCACTCCCGCTCGGGGCGTGTGACCGATCGAAATGACGGGAGCAAGTCCATGTCATATTGTAGAAGCGGGCGTTGTTCGCGCGTCAGATATTGGGTGATGGGGCTGGTCTCTGGCAGAATCCCGGGCTTGATCTTGCGTTCACCGGGGCTGCGGACGGCACGCAGGAAGTAGGTCTTGCGTTCGTCCTGGCCGGGGTCCTGGTCCACCAGGAAAAGGAAACCGCGCGTAATCCCCAGCGACTCGATGATGAGCCCCACCGCTACACTGGCCAGGCGCTGCATCTCAAGGATGTTGCTGACCGCCCCGCCATATTCCTGCAGTGTTCGACTGGGGTCGAATTGCTCCAGGTGCAGCCAGCTATCCACCCAGCGCCGCACGAGACTGAGCAGGGGCGTGAACAGGGTGGCCAACACTAGCGCGATCACTGCGCCGACCACCAGGGGATTGAAGTTGGGCACAGCCTGGAACAGGGATTGGGATAGTGTAAACCCGGCGATGTAGAATGCGACAATCAACAAGGTGGTGATAACATAGATCAACATACGCCGCATGATCTGGCGCATATCGGGCATATCATGGGTCAAGACCACGTAACCCATTAACCCTGCCGCTGCCATTCGCGGGAAATTGCCGAGTAGTGGATTCTTGATGAAGATGAAAATGTCGTTGATGATGATCAGAATGAAAAAGGGCAGCCAGTACATCAGGCGGTTGCGGTAGAGAGGCTGTCTCGAACGACGGTACGCCCAACGGACTGCTGCCATCGTACTGATATTGAAGACCAGCCAGCCCAGGATAATTAAATAGGTGGGCAGGTCATCGCGCGGTAACGACCAACGGCCGTTGGTCCAGATGGTGTTGGGTAGTCCGAATACATTTTGCGCGACCAGGAACAGGATGACCACCAGAACGCCCGCGGCCCCCAACCAGGGCCAGCCCTGACGGCGCAGGAAGATACTCACGACCAACAGCATCACCACCGAAAGAATCAGCGCGGCGTAGGTCTGGTAGGCTAAAAAGGTCGCCCGGCTGATGGATGTCAGTTCCGCCCGCCAGAGCGCCTCGCCCACACCCAGCAACAACCCAATCAGTGCATATAGAGCCAGCAGGTAGTGCACGGCCTGGTGACCTTCCATTCCACGCAGCGCATTGACAATTACCGGAATATACAGCGCGGCGATCAGCAGGTACAGGCTCAAGTCGATGATTTGCAGGGTAGTAAGCATCCGTGAAAGTATACTCGAATTCCATTCGACTATAATGCGGTAAGATTAACAAAAGCGAAACCATACGAAATTACAAACAACCGAAGGGTCGGTCCATGTCTGAAATACACGTTTCCCGCCAGGCACGCAATAAATACCAGTTTGATGAGGGATTGTTTTCCCCTGCAGGGCGCGCAGCCGTTGCAGACTTCGCATCCGCGCGCCGATTTGCGGAGGTAATGTCCGCGCATCGGACTTACCCCGTGCCTGCTTCCGATATCAATGCCATGGGACTGCTCGACGAGGTCTTCCGCATTCTTGTCAAACAGTATGAGTCGCAAAACCCGGGTGTTTTTCGGCGCGGATTGGACTGGCTGAAGCCGCATGTTGGCGATGACAAATTAGAGACCACCCTACTACGCTTTATCGAAGAATTCCCGCCCCAGGCAGTCTATCGGGGTGAAGTGCCCGAGCAGGCCTACCTGAACGCTGCCAGCGACAAAGTTTCCCACCGCGAGTTATCGCTTGAAGACCTTTTGTTTTTGTATATCACCAATCTCAACCCGGCTACAAAGCCTTACAAGGAATTACACGATGACGAGGCCCTGGAGAATACCAGTGCCTATGAACAGGTGGTCGAAAAACTGAGGGATTATTTGGAAGGCCAACCGGGTTTTGACGGTCAGAGTGCAGGCGAATCATTGATCCAGATATTGCTCGCACCCGCACTGGCCTCCCCGAATTCGTTAGCCGGTCAACTTGAATTCGTGATCAAGAAGTGGGGCGCTTTACTGGGTGACGACTTTGTCCAGCGACTTTTGCGTGGGATTGATTACGTCAAAGAGGAAGCCACCCGTCATACCGGGACAGGCGGATTCGGTGGGGAAGCGCCGGTTTTGGAATTTCACGGCTACCCCGAATACGAACGTTTCAGCGAAGACAAAGAATGGATGCCGCGCTGCATCCTGTTGGCGAAGAACACCTATGTCTGGCTGGAGCAATTGTCGCGTAAGTACGGACGCTGGATCAAGAACCTGAGCGATATCCCCGACGAAGAACTGGACATCCTGGCCCAGCGCGGCTTCACCGGTTTGTGGCTGATCGGTTTGTGGGAGCGCTCGCGCGCCTCCCGGCGCATCAAGCAGCGTATGGGTGACCATGACGCGGTCGCTTCAGCTTATTCGCTGTATTCCTACGACATTGCCGAAGATCTGGGCGGTTGGAGCGCGCTTGAAAACCTGCGCTACCGCGCATGGCAGCGCGGTATCCGGCTTTCAGCCGACATGGTCCCCAACCACATGGGTATCGATTCGAAATGGGTCATCGAAAACCCGGATTGGTTCCTGTCACTGCCGCATGCGCCCTATCCCAATTACCAGTTCCAGAGCGACGACCTGTGCGACGATGAGCGCGTGGGCGTCTACCTCGAAGACCACTACTACAACCACTCCGACGCGGCGGTGGTCTTCAAGCGTGTCGATCACTGGAGCGGCGACACGCGCTACATCTATCATGGCAACGACGGCACCTCCATGCCCTGGAACGACACTGCCCAACTGGATTATTCCAACCCTGAAGTGCGCGAGGCCGTCATCCAGACCATCCTGCACGTGGCGCGCAACTTCCCGGTCATCCGTTTTGATGCGGCTATGACTCTGGCCAAGAAACACATCCAGCGCTTGTGGTTCCCGGAGCCGGGCGGCGGGGGTGCCATCCCCAGCCGTTCTGAGCATGGCATGCCGCGGGCGGAATTCGAAGCGAAGGTCCCCGAAGAGTTCTGGCGCGAAGTAGTTGACCGCGTAGCCGCCGAAGTCCCCGATACGCTGCTGCTGGCTGAGGCCTTCTGGCTGATGGAGGGTTACTTCGTGCGCACGCTGGGGATGCACCGCGTCTACAACTCGGCCTTCATGCACATGCTGCGCGATGAGGACAACGCCAAGTACCGCCAGGTGATCAAGAACACGCTGGAGTTCGACCCGCAGGTGCTCAAGCGCTACGTCAATTTCATGAACAACCCTGACGAAAAGACCGCCATCGAGCAGTTCGGGGTCGGCGACAAATATTTTGGTGTCTGCACGCTGCTGGCGACGCTGCCGGGCCTGCCGATGTTCGGACACGGGCAGATCGAAGGTTTCCGCGAAAAATACGGGATGGAATTCCGCACGCCGAAATGGGACGAGCCGGTGGACGAAGGCCTGGTCGCCGGACATGATTGGAAAATCTTCCCACTTTTGCATCGCCGTTCCTTGTTCGCTGAATCTGACAATTTCCTGCTCTACGACTTCTAC
Organism: Anaerolineales bacterium; assembly: GCA_049687655.1. GTDB lineage: Bacteria > Chloroflexota > Anaerolineae > Anaerolineales > Villigracilaceae > JAABUE01. The sequence goes on from JBAVJG010000274.1 coordinate 6,867, forward strand.
ACGCCCGAAGGCCACGTAAACGAGGATGTGTTTGCACACTCGAATAAGCATGGCGACCCCCACAACGCGGGGGCAAGTGAGCGCGGACTGGTTCTCTACCACAACAAATTCGCCGAGACCAGTGGCTGGATCAAGACCTCCGCCGCCTACGTGGACAAAGGCTCCGGCGACCTGCGCCAGCGCTCCCTGGCCGAAGGCCTGGACTTGCCGTTTGAAGGCTACGCTATTTTCAAGGACTACGTCACGCACCTGGAATACATCCGCTCGTGCGAGGAGATATGGGCTAAGGGATTATTTGTGCAACTGGGTGCCTACCAGCATCATGCCTTTTTAGATTGGCGCTTGGTGATGTGGGATGAGAAATGGCAGGCCGTGCACGATGCGCTGGGCGGCGCAGGGGTGGAGTCCATGCAGGGGAAGTGGGAGGAGATGTTTGGGCTAAAAGAAGAAGTGGTTGAGGAAAAGAAACCTGCGAAGAAGCGAGCAACGAAAAAAACTGGTGAGAAGAAAACTGCCACGAAAGGGAAAACAACTCGGCAAAAGAGTAGGAAGAAAGAAACAAAATAAATGTTACAGGACTTACGCAAAAGAATAGGAGAAGCCCGAGAATAAGGGTCGCGAGCGCAGTTCACCCCCCTAATTTTCAGTACCTCTTTGTGGTCTGCGTAAGTCTTATGTTATTAAAAAGGTGACTGTCGCTATCAAATAAATAAGGAATTTTTATTAGTAATCCTATTCCTGAATTCAACAATGAAGATAAAGAGCGCGAGTTCTGGGCTGAGAAGGATTCCAGCGAAGTCTTTGGCTGGAAACAAGCCCAGCGCGCCATCTTCCCCAACTTGAAGCTTACGCTCAAGTCCATCTCTCTGCGCCTGCCCGAGTCCATGCTGTGAGTTGCGTCAACTGGCGAATGAGCGGGACATTCCGTATCAATCGCTCATCAAGCATTTCCTGCGTGAGCGTATCGATCAGGAGTATAAGGTCAATAAATCGTAGGTACCC
>JBAVJG010000275.1:0-2509 GCA_049687655.1 Anaerolineales bacterium
TACCAGTCCCACACTTTTGTTGCGAAACTCAGGATATCCCAGATGATAAGCTAACGTGACCAGTAAACTGGCAAAAAGACCGAATAAAGCAATGCCAATTTTTCCAATCATGGTTGTGGCCCATCCAAACTGTGAAGTCCCTATCCAGATTGCTATGACAGGCATGACGTTCAGGAACAATGCGTCGATGGTACCGTATACCAGACCTGCCCAGGCAATATCAAAGCCCAATGCTATGCCGCTTGATTGCCTCGTCGCAGGTTGAGACCGTACCGTTTTGACCAAAAAAATGCTGACAAGCCCTCCTAATACAATTCCCCAAACCCAGCCTTTGGTAAGGATTTCCACAGGGTTGAGGCCATTTAGAATAAAAAAGAAGTATATGAAAATGCTGACAAGGGAAACATAGGGGATGAGAAAACGATGCCGTGAGAATCTCAACCATCCGGCAAAGACAGCACTGATGAAAAATCCCAAAATACTGGCCGAAACTACCCAACCAATCAAAGTCCAAATTTCTTTATTCATGGCAAAATTCCTTTCAAATAGAATGATTTATCTTTAGGACTTACGCACATTGCGAAAAGATACCGAAAATAGGGGGGCGTGCTGCGCATGCCCCCTTATTTTCGGGCTTCCTCCGTATTTTTGCGTAAGTCCTGATCATGTATGTTTTCGAGCATAACGATTCGCCAGCCAGACCAGTACCAGCATCCCGATCAGGACTTCGATGAAACCCAGGCTGGCGAGCAGGGGCAGGTCCAGGCCATCTTTGAGCAAGGTGACCAATTGTCCCATTGGCTGGAAAATTGGCCAGAGGATGAAGATGTTTTTCGTCAGACGGAAAGCAATTGCGTATATCACACCGATGAAGAACAGGAAGACCATTTCGCTCAACGGCATGGCGTAGCCAATGTGATAAGCCGCATACAAAAGGGAGCCGAGCAGGATGGCCGGAATCAACCCAAAGGATTCTTCCAGCCGCAGCAGCACCCAACCTCGCCAGAATACGGCTTCGAAAAATCCGATGCAGAGCGAGAGCGCCAACAAGGGTATGAAATTTTCGAACTTTGGGAGGTCGCTACCAGCGAGCGTACCCGCATATTGTAAGGCCGCAAAGATCACCTGTAATCCCAGACTGAGCCACAGCCAACGGGAAGTGATACCCAGATCAGACAACGGACGCTTTCGTACAACCACCGTCCAGTAGAGCGGCAATCCCACCCCAAATATCCCGGCCCCAAGCAAAGCGTAGAGCAAAAAATAAGCAATCCCGCCCCAGGCATTGGTACCGACAACAACAGTTGCCGTATAGAGCGCACCGACAACCAGAACCCAGGAAGCAAGCACAACCAGAAGATCGCGCCCCGGCTGCCAGCGAAATACGAAAAGCTTCTTCGCATTTTGAACAAACATCGTGAACCTCCTCAAAACAACTCCATATACAGCATACACACCGTTCGAAGGCTTTGCATCCATCAAAGGGAGAGGATTTTCCCTGGTCACATAGACAGGTTTTCCTCCGCAACAGGCACGAAACGCCGTAACCCGAAACGAGTCAGGGAAACGGCGCCCAGTCCAATCACAGCTACAGCGATCCCTAACAAGCTGCCAACGGTGGGGATGACCGAGAGCAACTCTAACCCCAGCATGAAGACCAGCATCCCGAGGAAAGCTGCCAGGCTGGGCTTTAGCGGTCGCTTCAAAACCCGGGCTCCAAGCCTGCCAGCCGAGACCCCCAGCCCAATCCAGCCATAGAGCACGCCAATCCCCAATATAAACAGTCCCAGCAGCGTGACCGGAATGAGCAGGATGGTATAAGCCATCGTCACCAACAGGGAAATGCCCACCACGCCGACCAGCAACCCCACCGCCCCACTCACCAGGCTGTGACGTGTGGCCGCCTCTCCTACCCGTTCAACCGCCTTTGGTGTGTAATGCACCAAAACGGCTGCCAGCGATCCCAGCAGCGTGCCGTTGATCAGGGTCCGCAGCAGCAAATCCCAGATGGTCGGCGAAGACTGTTCGGGCAGGTCGGGGAGCGAAATGCCAGTTCCGGTGTTGACCCGGCCCTCGATAACGGCAGCCAGCGACGGGTGGTACGATCCGCTGCCCAGGTTCAGGTCACCGCCGATGCGGGCGGTCGGGCCGAGACTCAGGTCGCCGTTCAGGAAGGAGACATCCCCGGTAATTTTCCCATCCACGTTCAGACTACCTGAAAAGATATGGGCACTGCCATCCAAGATAATTCCGGCTGGCAGGGTAGCCGAGCCGCCGATCATGATCAGGTCGCCCGCCAGGTTCCGGTCAAGAACATGCTCGCCATCGGTGATCAGCGAAATGCGATAAAGCCCATCAGCGCCACAGGCGCTCAGGAAGAAGGATAGCAGAGCAACGAGCAACAACAAGCGAAGATGTTTCATACATTCTCTTTCTTTGGCGCAGGGTAGAAATAAGCCAGGATGAGCATCCCCAGGAAGAAAATCATCGCCAGCGAGTCCACCACCTG
>JBAVJG010000276.1:0-4883 GCA_049687655.1 Anaerolineales bacterium
CTCAACCGGCTGGAACGAATACAAATGCCCGTCCTGGGGATTGAAGGCCAGCCCGCGCAGCCCATCGACCGTATTCTGCAGATTGGTCCTCTTGACCCTCCCCCCCTGGTTGGCTGCCCCGCCATCATAGCCGGACGCGCCACCAGGCGTGATCGCGATAATTTGGGTCCCATTCCCGTTAAGAATGAAGAGACGGCCATTTTCAGGGTCGAACGTGATCCCTTTGGCATTCCCCAAGCCAATTGCGTTCAGGTTGAATTGTGAGCTGGCGCCCGGGGAGAGATTGGGTTTCCCGGCCGCATTGGCATGCATCTTCTTCAGTTCGGAGCCTCCCGCATTAAGAGCAAACAGGCTATTCGAAGAATTATCGAAGGCCACGTTCAAAGCCTCTTCTACGGGGATATTCAAGCCCCCCATATCCACGGGGTCCTCACGCAGGCTGATGCCTGTCAAGTCGTCGTTCGCGTCCCACAGCAGGAAGGCGTTGGCATCCGGTGAAAAGGCCATGCCTCTCGGGCCGGACAAGCCGTAATCAGCTGCGTAAATGGAACGTACTTTTCCCCATCGTCCCTCTCCCGATTGCGCGGTCGCATTTGGCACAACCGCAATGGAAGAGACAACCAGGAGCAACACGGTTAGTAGTAGAAAAAAATTGGAAACAGAATTAATTCCGACTCTTTTATCGAAATACTTTTTAATAAAAAATAGTTTTTTGCTGAGGTTCAACATCTTAGGCTCCTAATTGGGATAAACGTTCATCAGCATCATTGATAAATCGGGATTCCGGAACGCGTGCTTTCCGTATGAAAGTCAGGGAGGTTAAAACTGACCAGCCAAGCATGCGAACCATCTGAAAAGGCAAAATCCAAAAAATAAATTTTATTGCTTCGCTAAACGAAAAAATTGTAGTCTCTTTCTGGTACCCTAACAACCGCATTTCTTTGCGCGCAAATAGCTGAATAAAAGCAATCTCTGAGGTTGTAAGCACATTTTTGTAGCGTCCAATGGGCTTTGTAGAAATTGCTCCCGGCTTGATTTCTTCAAAGGAACTGTTGCCTCCGCTATTTCGATACTTTGAAGCGCCTCGCATTGTGAGCATTTCAGCTGAGTATTCTTCCCCAATGAAATCACAAATTATTTGCGATGTACCTTGAGGGTTTCCAGCCAGGTCTTCAAAGCGGATAATCTTGTAATTGGCCGGATAATTTTGTTTGTTCCTTTCCGCCGCCCGCATGGATAACAACCAGCGCGCCGTTGCAGCACCCAGGCGGGGTGTATCTTTGCCAAACCGCTTCCGCACCGAAGCATAACGGTCGCGCGGATCGCGGCTCATGTGGATGAACTTTGCGTTGGGGAACTCGGAGAGTACCTGCTCGATGTAATGTTCCGTGTGCAGCGATTTATCGCCCCAACGTGGTTTCCCGACCCGTTCAGCGTGGTGCTGTTGGAAAAGTGAGAACACACGCCCATAACTCGGTTCTCCCTGCCAGAACTCCCGCCGGATGCGCTCACCATCGGGATGAAGCGGCTGAATACGCTTGTAGCGCAGCATCTTGTCCAAAAGACGATCAAAATTATCTTTGTTGCTCAGATCGCCATAGCGGTCATAAAACCAGCGCCAAAAGTTGGTGCGCCGCACCATTGAAATGTTGGGGTGCGATGCGAGCAGGGCATATAGCAATGTCGTCCCACTACGATCGGGCCCCGCGATAAAGATTGGTTGATTACTACTCATACATTGTCTCCTCCAGAGGAAACCAGTCGCAAGCTGGTCCGTCCTTGGTTTTCTTCGAATAAAGATATATATTCTCGAGCCTGTTTCTGCGCGCTAAATAAATTTTCTACGCGCTGGCGGGCGCTCCTTCCCATGGCGTGCGCGCGCACCGGATCCGTAATGATTTCGGTGATTGCCTGTGTGAGTTCCAGTGCATCGCCTGGTCCAATTAAAATACCGCTTTCACCTGGTACCATAACCTGCCGCGTGCCAGACACATCCGTGGCAACAATCGGCAAACTGCTGGCCATCGCTTCGATCAGTGCCATAGGCAGGCCCTCCCATAAAGACGGCAGGACGAACGAATCGCTGGCAGCCAAGATTTCCGGTATATCGTCGCGTAATCCCAGAAAATGGATGTTTTTTTCGAGCTTCAATTCCCGGATCCGGGAGTGCAACTCCTCCCGCAGTTCTCCATCACCGATGAATAAGATGTGCAGGTGAGGAAATTCCGGGACGAGAGCAGCAGCCGCTTCTACCAAGACCCTGTGACCTTTCTGCCGTTTAAAGGTTGCGACCAGGGCCATGAGATGGTCCGTTTCCTCGAACCCCAGGCTAGAGCGTAGAGCGACGCGATTGACATCCTTCCCATAACGGGACACATCCACACAGTTCAGGATCACGCTGATTTTGTCGGTTGGAATGCCCTTCATCGTCTCCAAAATGGAGGTTTTCACATCCGCTGAGACAGCCACCAACCCATTGACCCAGTTCGAACCGAGCCGGTACAGCAAGTGATGACTGAAACGCTTTGGCTTGAGCAGCCATTTGTTTTTGGCGAGATGATCCTCCCGTAGATCGAACATGGAATTGTGGAAAGTCCAAAAGACCTTTGGGCCCGTGTTCAAGCGCAGCGATAATGCCAGAAAATCCATGCTTCGCAGCAGGTGCGTCTGGACTACATCGATCTGATGTTTTTGAACGACATGAACCAGTTCGCGGCGGAGTCGAAAAAGCTCCTTGATGAAGCTTGGGAAAGCCAGGACCGAATAGCGGCGTTCCGGCAGGACCTCGACCGGGATACCAAGTTTTTCGATTTCCCCCCGCAACGGGCCATCCTTGAACGTACAGACCACCGAAACGCAGCCTGCCCTGGCCAGGTTTTCAGCCAGTGTGCGCACCACTTCCTGCGCGCCGCCGATATCCAGGTTACTGACGAGTTGCATGACTCTTAACGGGGAAGTTGTCATCGCGCACTCCTCCTGAACTCAGCCAATCGTTGCGGATTATTGAGCGCCCAGGAAGACCGCTCGATTTCGTCGCGGGAAGATTCCAGTTTACGCATCGGGCCATTGGTTTCGAAATAGGAACTCCAATATTGGACCGCTTTCATCAGCTTGTAATACTTCCATACTAGCGGGAAATTTCCCCATTCATCGTCGGAAATAGGAAATTCGGTCTGGTAGGCCTGCATAAAACGGGTGATGCTCTCGAAATCGTATGAACCATCTTTGTAGCGGAACTTCGAGACAACCGAGACCAGATCACTCAGGCGCCATTCCAGGCGGGAGAGTTCGTAATCCACCGGGATGGCCGTGTCCAGGCTCTGGTAGATCAGGTTGTGCAATCCGTAGTCGCCATGGATAACGATGCGCGGCAGGGCAGCCTTGCGCAGCGATTCATCTAATAGTCTCATCTCGTCCAGGAGTTGATCGGCGTGGTCGACCAGCCAACTGGCCTGAAGCCTGTCATCGGGTTCGTTCAACTCGCGTGACCTGGCAGAAAATTCTTTTATTTTTTCGACGTGCCAGGCCACATCCCGGTGACGGTCTTCAGAGTAATTCTTGAAGCCCAGATGGTGCTGCCCCTCCGGCAGGAAGCCCGCAAGCTGCTTATGCAAGCGCGCCAGTGTACGTCCGGAAGTGGCCATCATCCGCACGCGATGCGGACGCACTAAAAAAGTCGAGGAATAATTCTTACCCTCGATGAACTCGAACAGACAATAATTGTGCTTATCGAGGTTCAACCAAGTGCGACCATCCTGTGTGGGGAGTAAACGTGGTGCTACGAAGTCGAGTTCTGCCAATCTACCCAGGATAGAATGCTCGAAAGCAATTGTGGATGACCGCCAATCGTCACGATAAAGCTTGAGAATCTTCTTCCCCTGCGAGGTGTGCACGATCAAATTTCGATTGCGACGGGTGTTAGGCAAATTCTTGGGGGAAGCAACCATCTCCAGCCCGTAGTATGAAAGGACTTTTTTAACGGTAGTAAGTTGAATGTCCAGGGACCGGAAGCGGGAGTTGAGAAAATCCGACACCCAGCCGGGCCGTGGCAATGCAATAATGGTTGAAGTTGGGAGCATCTCTTGAAATGTCATCTCTTTAGATCAGCCGTTTCCGGTACGAGGACCACCATGTCCGATAGGTCACGCTTCAACATTGATTTTGAAACTGCTAGGTTTTCCTTGTTATTATCCACTTCGATCACAGCCCAGCCTTGTATCTTGATGTATTTGACCGCATATTTGACAATCTTATAGGCGTTCTTAATAAACCTGCTGGTTTCTGCACGCCCTTTTGCCTGAAACCTTTCCCACACGCCTCGTTCGAATACCCGTTTTTCACAAACTTCGCTCGAAGCATTGGGATATATGATCAGATCTGGCCTGGGAATCAAATCGAGGTAATTTGCTACCCTATCCAGATCGGGGGTTTCGTTTTCAGAGGCAAAGAGTTGCACCACTCGATGCACAAACCCTTCATCAAGGAGGAGCATGTCGCCAGGCCGTGCGTAGGCCTTCAAGAATTCGTAAGAGCCTGACAGGTGCAAAAACCAGCGCAGCACGTGACTTCGATCAGACTTGGCAATCGGGCGTTTATATTGATAATCCAGCACGGTTTTTATCAGGTTCTGATTCTGTTCGGCAAATTTAGGCCGATAGGTATAGCTGAATGCGTAAAAGACCTGCCAGAGTAAAAATCTTTGCAGCTTTCCGGACGACAATACCCCCACCATTTTCCCGGGCAACGTCCGCTCAGCGAAGGGACGAGCGGCTTCCAAAACCGAATAAGGTTGGAAGTGTTGATTCTTAAAATGTTCGCTGACAACCGGCATAAATGTAGTCTTGCCAGCGCCGGGGGTTCCAATAAATTCCACAATCATAATG
>JBAVJG010000277.1:0-12778 GCA_049687655.1 Anaerolineales bacterium
ACATACAAAACAGGCACACCCGATGGTGTGCCTGTTTTGTATGTTTTTTCCGGAGCCAACTATTTGGCTTTGATCATGATGGACTTCGGTTTGACTTCTTCGGCAATCGGCATTGTAATGGTCAGGACGCCGTTCTCAAAATCTGCCACCGCTTTGTCAGCTTTGACGTCTGTGGGCAGTAAGATCGAGCGTTCGAAGGATCCGTAGCGTTGCTCACGGATGTGATAGCTGGTTTCCTTCTGTTCATCTTCGTGCTTGAATTCACCGCGTAAAGTGAGCGTTTCACCGGTTACGGTGATATCTACTTCTTCCGCCTTCAAACCAGGCAAAGTCGCTTTGACGACAACATCATCGTTTGTCTGGTACATGTCAATGGCGGGCATGCCGGAGACTCCACTCACGCTAATCGGACGAGTGAAAGCGTCATCGAACAGCCGGTCCATTGCATCTCGAAGTGACATCATTTCGCGCATTGGCTCCCAACGAGTTAGGTTGGACATATAGTGAACCTCCTTAATAAGATTTGTTCTACTGTTACATTTTTAATGTTACCAGGCGAGTATATGAAAACCATTGAAGGAATTTAAAAAGAATATAAGATCGCTGTATAAATCCGTTAACAGTCCTCTAACAATCCTCATGCAGCAAGTTGATATAGGCGGGATATAATAATCTCCATAATCTGACAGGATTACAAGGTACCGTTATCCTGGAACAACCAGCGCTCCGGGATAACCGGGGCATTTTAATTTCAGGAGGCATGCATGACCGACACAAACCAGGCCGAAGCACAATCTTTCAGCTTCAAAGCCGAGACCAAACAACTGCTCAATATTCTGATCCATTCCCTGTACAAAGATCGGGATGTGTTCCTGCGCGAATTGCTCTCCAACGCCTCGGATGCGCTCAACCGTGTGCGCTTTGAGATGCTGACAGATCGAAATGTGCTGGATTCCGATGCTGAGTTGTGCATCCGCATCACGCCCGACCCGGAGGCTGGCACTCTTACCATACAGGATACTGGTATCGGCATGACCAAGGACGAGATCATCGAGAATCTGGGCACCATTGCCCAATCCGGGGCACGCAACTTTATCGAAGCTACCAAAGACAAGAATGTGGATCTGACTCAGGTGATTGGACAGTTCGGGGTGGGGTTCTATTCCGTTTTCATGGTAGCAGATTGGGTGCGAGTTACGTCGCGCTCCTACAAACCGCGTGCAAAGGCCGTTAGTTGGTATGCCACCGGCGATGACGATTTCCAGGTCAGCCCGGCAGAGATGGGCGAACGCGGTACGAAGATCGAGATCAAACTCAAAGATGACGCGACTGAATTCGCCGAGGAACACCGCCTGAAGAATATCATCCACAAACACTCGGACTACATCGGTTTCCCGATATATGTGGGTGATGATGAAAAGCAGGTTAACAAACAGACCTCCCTCTGGCGCACATCCAAAACGAAAATTACTGAAGAGCAATACAAAGATTTCTACCGCCAGGTAACCCTGGATTTCGAAGACCCGCTGCTGCACATCCATACCATCACGGATGCACCCGTGCAGTTGTATGCCCTGTTGTACATACCGGGTAAAAACGAGCGTGGCATGCTGTCCCTGCGCAAAGAGGATGGCATTAAGCTGTATTCCCGTAACATCTTGATCGACGAGTACAACAAGGATCTATTGCCTGATTATCTAAAATTTGTGCAAGGCGTGGTTGATTCGGAGGACCTGCCTCTCAATGTCTCGCGTGAAACGGTGCAGACCGTTGGCTTGATGCCGGGTTTGAAAAAGATCATCACCGGGCAGGTGATGAAGGAATTGGAAAACCTCGCCAAGAACGATGAAGAGAAATATGAAGCATTCTGGCAGGAGTTCGGCGTATATCTCAAGCAGGGTATTGCCGCCAATCCGGTTGATGTTGAAAGCATCCAACCATTGCTGCGCTTTAAAACCAATCTAAATCCTGAAACATGGTCATCGCTGGAAGACTATGTCGAGCGCATGGGTGACGAGCAAAAGGAAATTTTCTACATCGTCGGCGAGGAACCTAAATCTGTGCTGCTCAGCCCCCACCTGGACTACTTCCAGTCACAGGGTACAGAGGTGTTGCTGCTGACTAATCCAATGGATTCGTTCATGTTGATGGGCCTGCGTAAGTACAAGGATTTTGAACTCAAGAATGTCGCGCAGGCAGAAATCGAAACACCAGATAAGGCCGAAGACGAATCAGATGCCGAGAAAATTCCGGATAACGATTTAAACGCATTGATCGAGCGCTTCAAACAAGTCCTGGGTGAGCGTGTCACAGATGTGCGCGCCAGCAAACGCCTGTCGCAATCTGTTGCGCGGTTGGTCGACCCGGAGGGCAGCCCTAACCCGGAACTGCAGCGCGTTTATAAATATCTGGGCCAGGACTATGAAATACCCAAAAAAATCCTGGAACTGAATCCATCGCATACGATTTTGAAGAACCTGGTTGACTCGGGCTCAGAATCAGAGTTGCAGAATCTGATCATCGAGCAAATCTACGACAGCGCGCTGCTGGTCGAGGGCCTGCATCCCGACCCATCCAGCATGGCACCGCGCATCCAGCAGATCATCGAGGCAGCCTCCAAAGGCAGTGCAACTTCCTAAAACCAAGATCAATAAGATTGTTTGGCTTCCTAGGATTCTCTATGAAAAAGCCCATATTGGGGGGTGTGAGCGTGCGTTCGCACCCCCCAATATGGGTATCTACCACTGCGTCTTCGCGCAGCGAACGGCGGAAATTCCCAAAGAACCGATTGTTTACCCGCAAAGAGCGTAGAGGTAAAACAGAAATACACTGCGCTCTCTTTGTTTGCCGAAGGTTCCTGGATTTTTAACGCTTTTCTCCTTCTACATTAAGCCTTCGAGAGCGCTGATTCAATATCCTCCAATAAATCATCCACATGCTCGATGCCCACTGAGAGCCGTACCAGGCCGGGATCGACGGCAATCTGCGAACCGGCTGTGGAGAGATGCGTCATTGCAGCAGGGACCTCGATCAACGATTCGACACCACCCAGCGACTCGGCCAATGTAAAAACTTTTGTGCCCTCCGCAACTTTGACTGCCGCCTCACGGCCGGCCTTCATAATGAAGGAAATCATCCCGCCGCCGTTTTTCATTTGCCCAGATGCAATCTTATGCTGCGGATGGCTTGGGTGGAATGGATACAGAGTGCGTTCAATACTAGGATGATCCGATAGGAATGAAACCAAAGCCGAAGCGTTGGCCGCATGGCGATCCATGCGCAAGGGTAAAGTCTTGATACCGCGTAAGACCAAAAAACAATCCATCGGTCCCGGAACTGCACCGGCTGCATTCTGCAAAAAAGCCAGCTTTTCGTAAAGTTCCTCGTCTTTGACCACTACCGCCCCACCGACCACGTCTGAATGCCCGCCAAGGTATTTTGTCGTCGAGTGCACGACAATATCCGCACCCAACTCGAGTGGGCGCTGGAGATAGGGTGTAGCAAAGGTGTTGTCCACCACCAACAGCGGACGGTTGGGATGCGATCCCACGATCTCCGCTACTGCTCGGATATCCGTCACGCTCAGCAGCGGATTGGTGGGAGTCTCCAACCAGACCATGCGGGTTAACGGCGTCAAGGCTTCGGCCACGGATTCGGGATCGGTCGTGTCAGCAAATGTAAAGTCCAGACCGTGGCGGCTCAGCACCTTGTCGAAGAGACGGAACGTGCCCCCGTAGACGTCGTCGCCCGCCAGCACATGCGAGTCCGCATCCAGCAAACGTAAAACCGCATCCGTGGCCGCCATGCCGGACGCAAAGGCCAACCCATACTCTCCACTCTCTAAGGCGGCCAGGCAATCTTCCAACGCTTTCCGTGTGGGATTTTGCGTACGAGAGTATTCGTATCCCTGCCGCGGTTGTCCGACACCCTCCTGGGCATAGGTGGAGGTCTGGTAGATGGGCGTCATCACAGCGCCATTGGCTGGATCGGGTTCCTGCCCGGCGTGGATAGCAAGCGTCTCGAATTTCATTATTTGCACAAGCGTCTGTGTGTGGCGCGCATACAGGCGTCCATCACGACTTGCAGCCCCGCCTCGCGCGCCTTTTCGGCAGCTTCTTCATTCACGATGCCTTCCTGCATCCAGACCACTTTCGCACCGATTTTGATGGCACTTTCTACAAATGGCATTACAGCCTCGGAGGGACGGAAGATCTGCACGACGTCGATCTTCTCTGGAATCGACTCCAGGTCGGGATAGGATTTTTCACCCAAGATCTTGTCCGTTGTCGGATTTACAGGGATAACGCGAAAGCCTTCTCCCTGTAAATACACACCCACCCAATGGCTGGCCTTTTCTTCATTGCCAGAAAGGCCGACGCTGGCTATGGTTTCCGTAGCGTCTAAAATTTCTATCAGCTTTTCATCGCTTTGCATATACATATTCTCCTTTATCCATTTTGGTAATTAAGAACCCCAAAATCCAATCCTTTACTCTTCCTTCCTGATGCGCTTTGGAAGTGTAACTTTAAATTTCGTTTCTCCCGGTTTCGATTCGATCTGTAATAATCCATGATGCCGGTTGGTAACAATATCATGCGTGATATATAGGCCCAGACCGGTTCCCTGGCCGGGCGGTTTGGTCGTAAAGAATGGTTCCAGAATGCGAGCCTTAACTTTCTCAGGAATGCCCGGGCCGTTGTCGATAATCTCCACAACCAGTTGATCGCTCTCCTCGTATGTCCGCAGGGTAATCTCACCTTCCCCCTTCATCGCATCTATGGCGTTATCGATGATATTCGTCCAAACCTGGTTCAGCTCGCTGGCGTAAGCTTCAATGTGCGGCAAATCTTGCGAATACTCGCGCTTGACCGTCACACCTTGTTTCAATTTGTGCTCCATGATGACCAGAGTATTTTCCAGGCCCTCGTGTACGTCCACTTCCAGCAGCGGCGCCTGGTCGAGATAAGTATAGGACTTCATCGCCCGCACGATTTGCGAGATCCGTTCGGTTGTATTCTGGATTTCTTGTAACTGCGTGACGATCATGCTGCCGGTTCCCAACCATTGAATGGCAACCTGAAAAAACGGCTTGTTCTTCAGCTCTTCCAGCAACTCGCTGCTCCACCCAAAATTGACCAGCGTGGGCGCTAACTCCCAGGCGGACTCGATCCCGTTCGCTTCCATCCACTCCTGAAGCTGGTCCACCAGATCGATCTTATCCAACACCTCTATCTTGACCGGATTCTCAAAGCGACGTGTAGCCTCCTGCATAAAATCATTCAGCCAATCTGACTGGTTTTCTTTGAAGGCAAACGCTTCAATTTGATGTGTGAGTTCCAGCCATTTGGCCGGAGTTCCTCGTAGCAGTGACGCGCTGCGCTGCGCCGCCGCGGCGGGGTTGTTCAACTCGTGCGCCAGTCCCGCGCTCATCGTACCGAGAGCGGCCATTTTTTCCTGCTGATGCAGCAAAGACTCATTCTGGGTCAAGCGGGCCATCACCCACTGCAACACAGCCATTGTTGCAGATGGACTGGTTGCAAGTAAATTTTCAAAAGCTTCGTGGGAAATACATAACGTTTCGCTATCACAAATGGCAACCACGGTTGCAGAGCGCGGCGCATTTGATAGCAAGGCCATCTCGCCAATGATCTCCCCTGGTTCGCGCACATCGATTTTAATCACCGATGGCCCGGATTGTTTTTGAATCTCGAAGCCGCCATCGATGACCACATAGGCTGAATCGCCGGGCTCGCCTTGTCTCATCAAAGCTTCACCCGTGCGCAAAGTGACTGGTTTGGCGTTATCCACCAGTTGTTGCAACTCCTGGTCAGACAGGCCTTCAAAGAGTGGGGATTTGCGCAGGTTTTGGAGGTTCACAGCTTCTTCAAATATTCTTTCATCATGGCATAGGCTATTGAGCCTTCACCCGCCGCTGACGCTACGCGGTGATTGGTCCCGAAACGCACATCACCCGCCGCAAAGATGCCGGGGACGCTGGTTTCGAACAATAACGGTGGCCGGTCAAGGGTCCAGCCTCGAGGCGGTTTGTTGTCCTCCATCAGATCCGCTCCCGTGAAGATGTATCCCTTCTTGTCTCGCTTGACCAAGTCCCCTACAAGTTGGCTTTGCGGACGCACGCCGATAAACACGAACAGGGCCGCCACATCGAAGGTCTGCTCTTTGTTACTGATATTGTTCCTGACCACGAGTTGCTCCAGAGTATTTTCCCCTTTGAGTTCGATCAGGTCGGTATTTAACATGAGTTCGACCTTATCGTTCGCTTCCAGCGCATCGATCAGGTATTGTGAGGCAGTAGGCTCTGTTCCACGGATCAAGACAGAAACTTTGTTAGCAAAACGGGTCAGATACAAGGCTCCTTGCGCTGCCGAATTTGCTCCGCCGACCACGAATACATGCTTGTCTTTGTAGTACATCGCTTCAGTGTAGGCTGCGCCGTAATAGATACCGGCGCCGGTAAGCTTGTCACCGCCTGGCATGCGCAGGATATGGAAGGAGGCGCCGGTGGCCACCAGCACCGCGTGGCTGGAGATTTCCGTACCATCGGCAAGCTGGACAATGCGATATTCATCTTTCGTGCATACTTTCATAGCTTCCTGCGCCGAAAGGATCTCCACCCCAAACTTCTTGGCCTGCGAGACCGCGCGGCGTGTGAGGTCGTCTCCCGAAATACCCGCAGGGAAACCAAGATAGTTCTCGATCTTGGGACTGCTGCCCGCCTGTCCTCCAGGCGCAGCTTTTTCTATCACCACACACTTATAGCCCTCAGAGCCGGCATACACTGCTGCAGCCAACCCTGCCGGACCGCTTCCGACAACGATGATATCGTAAAAAGGAAGGTCGGCGCGAGTCTGTAAGCCGACCTTGTCAGCCAAATCTTTTAAGTTGGGCTGAACCAACTGGTTCCCATCCGGGAAGAACACCACCGGGAGTTGGGCGACGCCCGAAGCCGCATCTTCTACCATTTGTCGAGCAGTCGCATCCTTATCGATGTCCAGCCACTGATATGGGATTTGATGTCTGGTCAGAAAATCCTTGACTTCGTGGCTGGTAAGCGACCATAAGGTCCCCGCGATGCGAATGCCTTCATACGGCAACCGGATGTGCATTTTCCAGTCTTCCAACAATTCGTCCAAGATTGGGTAAAGCCGGTCTTCGGGTGGATGCCAGGGCTTCATCAGGTAATAGTCCAGCCCAACCTCGTTAATAGACGAGATGGCCGCTTCGGTATCCGCATAAGCGGTCAGCAGGACACGCTTGGCATGCGGATACGTCAAGATGGCCTGCTCCAGGAATTCCACGCCATTCATCTCCGGCATGCGCTGGTCCACTAAAAAAAGCGCGACCGTTTCATTGCGCTGCTGTAGCTTTTTTAGGTAGCCCAGTGCGGCTTTGCCCGAATTGATGGGGATAACACGATAGTCTTTTCCGTAATGCGCACGCAGGTCACGTTCGACCGCGTTCAAGACTGATGGATCGTCATCTATCGAAAAAATTACTGGTTTTGCCATTTTTATGCCTTTGCTACAAAAAGTGGATTTCTATTTTCAGTATTCTGGACATTTTCAGTGATACAAACGGTGATTACCTGTACCGAGACTTTTGCACTGATCCCCTTTAATCCCAATGCACGTCTCTCCAGACCTTCAGCCTGCATCCCGATCCCGGCCAGTTCAGCCGCTTCCTGACTGACCAAGATCTCACCGGCTGCAGCAGCCGACGACAGACGCGCGCACAAATTCGCCGCGCTTCCCAAAACTGCGATTTCGTTCACGTCATCTCCTGAGCCCACTGCGCCGACGAAGGCCCGGCCAGTATGCACGCCCACATATCAAGATTATCGCATGCTTGGGTGTTCACGCTCCAGGAAATAAAGAGTGTTCATTCCAAAGCCCTTGACCTCGAATTCGCCTCGTTCCGTACATATAAAGTCATTTTTAATCAACTGATATGTGCTCTCGCTTATCGTGATTTTCATGGACTCTGAAAGAGTCTCCATTCGGGAAGCCATATTGATACCAGGCCCAAAAATATCATAGACGTATTTCTGGATACCCACCAGTGAGCCGATGACGGGGCCTGAGTTGATTCCGACTCTGCAATGCCAGGCTTCCGGGTGAGCAGAATTACGACGCTCGATGTAACGTAACATCCGCAAGGCAACGCGCGCAATGTTATGAGCATGTTCCGGCGAAGGTTCGGGTAAACCTGAAACGGCTACATAAGCATCACCCACAGTTCTTATACGTTCGCATCCAAACTGATCCGTGATGCGGTCAAATACGGTGAACATATCATTCAACTCAGTGACCAGTGCCGCCGGGTCATGTGCAATTGACATCTCCGTATGACCAACGAAATCGATCATTAGAATGGACGCATCATTAAATAATTGCGGCGTGACCGTGCCGTAATCCATCATCTCCTCGTACACAGATTTAGGCATGATGTTTAACAGGAGACGTTCGACTCGATCCTTTTCACGTTCAAGCTCACGGGCATTTTTCTCGGCCAATTTCGAATACGATTCAAGCATATATTCGGCCTGCTTCCGTTTCGACAAATCGTGACATTCAACAACAACTTGTCCAGAACTATCATCCGGCAATGGCCGTACCTCGACTTCAATAGGAAATCTGCGCTCCCCGATTTGCGCTTCGGTCTCAAAGTTGAAAGCCCGGCCTTCTTGGATGCGATTTTGGATACGGCTGGCATTGAATCCCGGCATGCGCTCAGGTAAAGGCTCATCTGCATCAGTTATTGGGGGAAACCATTTGAAGAAGCAAGCATTTTCGAAAAGAACGTTCCACTCTTCACGTTCAACAATAGCTACACCTATCTTTAAGGTTTGGGCTATTTTTTTCAGTCGCGCTTCATCGAGGATAGGAATATCTGGGTTTGCCATGTTTACTTCTTTGCAACAATGTAGTTTTTTCGACCCATCATTTCGTCAGCGACCAGTTGTATATCCTCATCCTGAAAATCGAACTCTTCAAGCGTATCCTTCATCAGCAGCGTTGCTTCCATAAAAGCCGCCTCAGTAATCCCAAGGCGGGCATGCACTTTCTCCAGATGATCGTTCGTGTAACTGGCTGGCCCGCCCATTAAGGCAGCAAAGAATTTGGTTTGATGGTCGATCAAGCGTTTCATATCGACGCTTGAAAAATATGGACTTGTTGCAGGTGAATCGAGGACTTTGTCATAAAAACTCATGACAACCTTACTAACAGTCGTAAACCCGCCACAACGCTCAAAGATCGTTTGCCTCATCTTCCACACTCTCCCATTTGTATTTCCTGTTATGCTGCAACATGAGTTTGATTGAGATGTTTACAGGTTGATTTATCTGAATTATTATACCGCACACAGTGTAACTTATCAGCGACAAATCAAGATGGGGTACTCAAATTTGCGTAGCAAATTGTTCACCAAACTACCGATGATTACTTCTTTTAGAGCAGTTCCGCTATAGCCACCCATCAAAATCAGGTTAATATCCTGTTCCTTACTCATATCCAAAAATACATCCAGCGAACCTTTCATTACAACGTAGTCTGCATTGATTTCGTGCAGTTCTAGATAAGCGCGTGCATAATCCTGTACAGATGGCGGCACACTCGCACTTCCAGTCAGAGTCATCACAGTGAGGCCGGTATGCCATAACTCTGCCGCATAGGCAGCTACAAAAAGCGCCTCCTTCGATTTCTCACTACCGTCGAATGCTAACAGGGCTCTATCCAATGAACTCATCCTTCCGGGTACGGTCAGGATCGGGCGCGCAGACTGCCAGATGATCGAGCGCAGACCAGAGCCCAGGCTGGAAAGACCAGGCTCGGGCGGGCGCGAAACGTTGAGAACAATCAGGTCGGTCAGCAGCGCATAAGAGCAAATCTGGTCAGATACATCTCCCTGCACAATCACCAGGCTGCCGTTCACGCCTGCTTCCTGGCAGCGCTGGTTAAAACGGGATTGGATCTCTCTTGCTTTGGAACCCTCCATTTCCGACCTGGGAGGCACAACATGCAATCCGCGCAGAGAAGCGGGCTCCTTCTGCGCGATCAGGATAGCCTGTTCCAGCGCCACGAAACTGGCTTCACTCTCTCCAACCGGCACCAGGATCTCCTGAAAAAGATGATCCGTATAACGATCATAAAGTTTCGTTTGACGCCAGTATCCCGGTTCGGCCTCTTCATGAGCAATGCGTGGATTATCTTTTTTTGCCAGGTCAGTGATCACTTTTTCTGGGCTGATAGCCCAGCCCAACTCACTCTTCAGGGTTTCGAGATGCTCGGAAACCCATAGATAAAGGTCTGTCTCTGTTCGGCCGGGGAACCAGCGCAACAAGCCCCGTTCGCGAATTGGTTCAAGGAACGGCGTGTAAACCGCTTCATACCAGTGCCTGACAGCCTCCGGGTAAGGAATTTCGCGTTGTAAGTCGGTACCCATAAAATAGCGATGGACTTCGATGTGTTCGAGTAACTTTGCGTATTGCCCAGGGACAGTCACGCTCAAATCCACATTTGGGAAAAGGCTTTTGATCTCCGTCTTTTTAAGAAACTCTGCGTACTCTGCTTTGATGATCAATTCGTCCGGTTGCAAATCGGGTGTAACAGAGATGTCTGTTTTCACTTCGATCACATGCGCCTCAATGGATTTGACTCCCTCCTGACGGGCAATCGACACACGGTGATTGCCATCCAGCACGAAATAGGCCTCGCCTACCTTGTAAACTTCGATGGGATCCAAACCAACTCCTGTGAGATCTTCCATCGCAGCTTTGACACGTGCCCAGCGATCCTGGTCTTCTGCTCTGCGCGGCAAGAAAGTACGAGTGAATTCAGTGTATCGACCAACACTGCCAACGATCGCATTGACCGGGATTTCGTGGATGCCGCGATCAGACCGTATACGGAGTTTTAACTTTTGGGCTACCTCGTCGTAAGAAAGCAATTCGTTCGACTTACCCGTCAAGCGTGCCAATGCTTCTTGCAAGGATGCTTTGAGGCGAGCCTCATTAAAATCTTGCAATGCAGATTGGTAGTTCATTTTATTGATCGGCATATCCATATGATACATCAAATCGAACTTAATGCGAATAGGAGTTTTTTGACCTGATTAATTGCGTTATAATATCAGGAGTTACGCAGTTTAATGAGAGAACCCCGAAAATAAAGGGGCGTGCTGCGCACGCCCCTTTATTTTCGGTAACCTTTTGCGAACTGAGTAATTCCAAAATTTAGGACTGTTGAATCAATCACGAGGGATGGTGGTATGGATGCTAAAACCCAGCATGGGTATCTTGTCATCGCGGATATTTCTGGTTTCACATCCTATCTGGCTAAGGTGGAGCTGGAGCACGCGCACGAAATTTTAACTGACTTACTTGAAACGATTGTCAAAGAATTCAAAACCCTCTTGACGATCTCGAAACTTGAGGGGGATGCCGTATTTGCCTACGTTCCCGAAGTGAAAACACCAGATGGGGAAAGAATTTTAGAAACTATCGAAAACACCTATGTCGCCTTTCGCCGGCAGCGTGAGACTTCACGGCGTAATACGACTTGTACGTGCAAAGCCTGCATGTCTATCCCGACACTGGATCTGAAGTTTTTTGTACACCATGGTGATTTTATTGTCCAAGAAGTGTCAGGGATACGTGAACTGGTTGGCTCGGATGTAAACATGATCCACCGTCTGATGAAAAACCACATCTTAGAAAACACCGGATGGAATGCATATATTTTGTTTACCCAACAGGCATTCCACCATATGGAGGTACGTCCTGAAGGATTGCACGAACAAATCGAAACTTATGAACATCTTGGAGATATCCAAACCATCAGTCTGGACCTTCATAAAAGATACAAGACCATTATTGAAATGCAGATAGTTGTTGTTTCTTCTGAAGAGGCGGATCATGTTTTCGTTTTTGATTTTCAAGCCCCGCCTCCAATCATCTGGCATTGGCTGACCGATACTGAAAAGAAAACTCTGCTTGCAAAAGGGGAATCAATTTTTACACCGACTTCCCGCCCGGGTGGGCGCACGGGACCCGGCGCAACCAATCACTGCGCGCACGGAAAAAATTTAAAGGGCTCTCTGATAGAGACTATTTTAGATTGGCGACCGTTCGATTACTATACAGTCGAAGGAGTAGATGGTAAATTGAACACTCGCCAAACTTACAAACTTGAACCAAACTCTGACGGAACGAAAACGCGACTTCATATCTTATCAGTGATGATCTCACCTCCAATACCGCGCTTTATACGACGCCCAATGCTCAAGATGGTACTCACCAAAATGATGCTGTCCACTTGTCAGGCTATAGCAAAATATATTGCCCAGGAAATGAACGTTGATGCTGGCGCTTCTGTTGCCCAACTGGCCGCTTAAAGTATGTGGGGAAAATGACGACTACCAGCACTGAATATGGTTATCTGACATTAGCGGATATCTCCGGTTACAACGCCTATGTAGCCGGGACCGAGTTCGATCATGCCCAAGAAATCATCCACGATCTGCTGGAATTTCTGGTCCACCGCTTGCGTCCCCTGTTGACTCTGGTTCAAATCGAAGGCGATGCTGTTTTCGCGTACACGCCTGAAATCAAACTCCTGCGTGGGGAAACCCTATTTGAATTGATCGAAAATACATATATCGCATTCAAGAATCAACTGACCAGTGTCAAACGACATCATACATGCGGTTGCGCGGCCTGTCAGAATGTCAATACGCTGGACCTGAAATTCTTCGTCCA
>JBAVJG010000278.1:0-2116 GCA_049687655.1 Anaerolineales bacterium
AACCGGTGACCCCGGACTTTCTGGGTGTGCTGTTTCCAATGGAACTCATCATGCAGGAGATCTCCACCGAACAATACATTGAGATTCCCGAGGAAGTGCGTGAGATCTACAAACTCTATCGTCCCACGCCGCTGCTGCGCGCTCGTCGTCTTGAAAAGGCGCTCGGCACGCCCGCGCACATCTATTACAAATACGAAGGCGTCTCACCAGCAGGTAGCCATAAGCCGAATACGGCTATTCCGCAGGCTTTCTATAATAAGGTTGGAGGAACGAAGGCGCTGACCACAGAAACCGGCGCCGGTCAGTGGGGCTCTGCGCTGGCGATGGCCTGTCAAATGTTCGACCTCGATCTGGAAGTCTATATGGTCAAGATTTCATACCAGCAGAAACCCTACCGCCGCATACTGATGCAGACCTATGGCGCACAAGTCTATGCCAGCCCGACAAACCGTACCAATTACGGTCGCGCCTTGCTCGAACAGGACCCCGATAACCCCGGTTCATTAGGTATTGCCATCTCAGAAGCAGTCGAGGTAGCAGCGACATCCGGTGGAGCGAAGAAATACAGCCTGGGCTCAGTATTAAACCACGTACTCATGCACCAATCCGTGATCGGGGAAGAAGCGCTCAAGCAAATGGACATGGCAGGGGAATATCCGGATGTGGTCATAGGTTGCACGGGTGGTGGTTCGAACTTTGCAGGCATTGCCTATCCCTTCCTGCGCGAAAACCTGAAGAACGGGCAGCGCACGCGTCTACTGGCGGTAGAACCAAGTGCCTCACCATCACTCACAAAGGGCACTTTCACCTTCGATTATGGAGACACCGCGAAGATGGCCCCGGTGGTCAAGATGTACACGCTTGGACATGGCTTTGTCCCGCCATCCATCCATGCAGGCGGATTGCGCTATCATGGTATGGCGCCGAGCATGTCGGCTTTTGTGGATGCCGGTTTGATCGATGCGGTGGCCGTGCCGCAGAAAGCCACTTTCGAGGCAGCCGTGCAATTTGCGCGTGCAGAAGGTATCGTGCCCGCGCCCGAATCGTCTCATGCCATCCGCACCGCAATTGACGAGGCACTGGATGCCAAAGCCAAAGACGAAAAGCGTGTGATCCTGTTCAACCTGTCTGGTCACGGAAACTTCGATATGGCTGCTTACGACTCCTACTTAAGCGGAAAGCTAGAAGATTTCGAATATCCCGTCGAAGATGTAGAAGCGGCAATGAAAGAACTCCCGCAAGTAAATTTGCCTGCGTAGGTTAAAGTTTTCTCCCCTCAAAAAGAAGCCCGGCTCCTCGAGCCGGGCTTCGAACATTTCATATCGAAAATCTATTTTTGTTTTTCTTCCCCAATCAAAACCACCACAATATGCTGGTTCAAAAATTCCGGGGACGTGGCTTTCTTGCCAGGCACGATCTGTCCCAACGTGTAGCCCCCGGCAATTGGAACCTCTTCGCCAATAATATCCTGAATGGCGGCAATCTCAGCAGCGGGAGTGGCTGTTAGCAGCATCTGCCAGGCGATGTCGACCAGGACGAGCGCAAAAGCTGGTTTGACACCCTCCAATTCGCGCAAGGCCTGTTGGGTTGCCTGTTGGGCGGCTTCCTGACAACTTGTCCGGCTGCCCACCAGCACAAAGGCATCCGCACCATCGCGCACCGAAGCGTTCATACGGAAACTTCCATCAGCTTCCACGCGGATCGGGGAACGGATCACCAGTTCATCGCCCTGTTCCATGCCGAGCGGATACAAGCGCGCCATGTGGCTGAGAGGCGGGAAGCCCCATTCACGGGCCGGAAAGCCAAACAACTCGGCGTAGGTTTCGGAGGCCGGGCGCGCATCCAGGGTCCGCAGCCAGAAACCACGCGAACGCGTGACTCGCATCTGCCCACCGACCGGGTCCCAGCCGTGAGCTTGACCAACTCCCATTCGCAGGTTACCGCTGAACGCCAGCGCGGACAGTGCGCCAGCGCCATTCTGGTTCCCGGCGATCTGATACGTGTTCCCGGTGTGTAAATCGCCCGAAGATAGCCCGCCCACGATGCGGAATGTGTCCTGGGAAATTGAACTGCAAAATTGCTCCGCATCCCCATTGAAGCCATCCGCGAAGAAAAT
>JBAVJG010000279.1:0-3206 GCA_049687655.1 Anaerolineales bacterium
GTCATTATCATCCACCATATCGTGCCGATTACGGAGAATGGGCGATTGAGTCTTAAGCATATTACGCTTTGATCAAAGGGGAAAACTGGATGAAATTGGTTTCCAGCATGATAAGAAATAGAAAAAATGGTTCGACAGCGTACCCTTTGGGTAGTCCAATACCCAATTATTTGATCACATTTCTAAATTCTACATTTTTTGGTCAGGGACATTAGACTCAGGCCTTTAGCTCGGGCTATGGCAGGAAGTAACGATGCTATAATGAAAAACGATTTCCAAGTTTTCAAATTAGCCCCGAGATTCAAAGATACAAGTGGAACAATTACTCGCTACCAAACTCTACATTCCTTCCATCCGGACTGACCTTGTCCCTCGATCTCGCTTAATCGAAAAACTGAATGATGGACTGGACCGCAAATTGTCTCTCATCTCTGCCCCTGCTGGTTTCGGTAAAACTACATTGGTTAGTGAACTAGTTGCCAATTGCAAGCGACCGTCCGCTTGGGTGTCGCTGGATGAGGGAGATAACGACCCCATACGCTTCCTGACGTACCTTGTTGGAGCATTGCAGACTGTATCGAAAAATATTGGAGAAGGGGTGTTAAGTATGCTCCAATCTCCACAGCCATCACTAATTGAAACAATTCTGACAACTCTGCTAAATGAAATCACCACTGTTTTGGATAGTTTCATTCTCGTCCTTGACGATTATCATGTTATCGAATCTAAAGAAGTTGACGATGCGCTCGCCTTTCTACTTGAGCACGCCCCCACACAGATGCACCTCGTCATCACCACGCGTGAAAATCCCCCTTTACCATTAGCTCGATACCGCGTTCGAGGCGAGTTGACCGAAGTGCGCGCCGCTGATTTGCGCTTTACCCCAGTCGAAACTGCCGAATTTCTAAATCAGGGGATGGGATTAAATCTCTCGGAAGAAGACATCTCTAACCTCGAAGCCCGTACCGAAGGCTGGATAGCTGGTCTACAATTGGCGGCGATTTCCATGCAAGGGAGTAAAGATACAGCTGGTTTTATTAAATCTTTTACTGGCAGCCACCGCTATGTATTAGATTACTTGATTGAAGAGGTTTTAGACCAGCAGCCCAAAAGCATTCAGGAATTTTTGCTTCAAACAGCAATTCTCAATCGATTGAACGGCGCTTTGTGCGATGCACTTACTGGTCAGGATAATGGCCAGGAGATCTTGGATTATCTCGAACAAGCCAACTTGTTCCTCATACCCCTGGATAACGAGCGGTGTTGGTACCGTTATCACCATCTCTTTGTTGAGTTTCTGCGTCAGCGATTGCAACAAGAGGATCTCAAAAATATTTCAGAACACCATATTCGAGCCAGTGAATGGCATGAAGATAATGGTTTTGAGATTGAAGCTTTTCAACATGCCGTCGCCGCTAATGATATTGAACGTGCCGAACGCTTGGTTGAGGGAGAGGGGATATCCATGCATTTTCGAGGTGCAAGTGCTAATGTGTTGAAGTGGCTTTCATCCTTACCTGAAACCGTATTGAATTCTAGACCCTCATTGTGGGTGATTTATGCTTCAACGCTATTGTTTGTGGGGCAACATACGGCCGTTGAACAAAAATTGCAAGCTGCTGAAGCCGCCCTTCAGAATGTGGTTCTGGATGATAAAACCAAAGATCTTGTAGGGCGCATTGCATCCATGCGGGCTACGCTGGCAGTCATTCAGAATGATGTGGAAACTATCATAGCCGAGTCTCTTCGCGCTCAGGAAAATTTGCGTCCAGACAACTTGACTTTTCGTATTTCTACAACCTTCACACTAGGATCTGCATACCAGATTCAAGGAGACCGTGCAGCGGCAAGCCGTGCGTTTACTGAAACGATCTCTATCGGCGGGAATTCCATCTATGCCATTGCTGCTACGATTACTTTAGGACAAATACAAGAAGCAAATAATCAGCTAACTCTGGCAACAAAAACGTATGAAAGCAGTCTGCGTTTGGCAGGCGATCCGCCCCCACCGATTACTTGTGAGGGATTTCTTGGATTAGCGCGGATTCACTATGAATGGAACGACCTGGATGCTGCCGAACAGTACGGAGAACAATGTCTTCAAATGACGCAGCAGATGGAAAATGTCGATTCGTTCGCTTCGTATGGGATTTTTCTCTCCCGCCTGATGCTGGCTCGGGGAGATGTGTCCAGCGCAGTCACCGTTTTGGAAGAGGCAGAGGATTTTGTGCATCAGCACAACTTTGAGTTTCGAATGTCCACCGTTGCTGCTGCTCAAGCGCTTACCCTGCTACGAAGAGGAAATATAGAAGAAGCCGCACATATAG
This sequence comes from Anaerolineales bacterium, assembly GCA_049687655.1. Taxonomy (GTDB): domain Bacteria; phylum Chloroflexota; class Anaerolineae; order Anaerolineales; family Villigracilaceae; genus JAABUE01. The sequence continues at coordinate 2,328 of JBAVJG010000279.1, forward strand.
CAGAGACATACGACCTGCCGCTCAGCCGAGCTCGGGTACACCTGGCCGAAGGAGATTCATCTGCTGCGTTGGCTTTGTTAGAAGAAATACACCAGCAATCAAAGGATTTGCCGGATGAACAACTCAAAATTATGATTCTACAGGCAGTTGCCTACCAGGCACATGGTGAATTGGACAAGGCATTGCAAGCATTAAGGGATGCAATGGTGTTAGCAGAACCTAATAGATTCATCCGGATTTTTATAGATGAAGGGCCGGCAATGGCGAAACTATTATCCGAAGCGAATGCTCAAGGCATGAAGCCAAACTATGTAAGCAAGTTATTGGCAGTATTTGAAGCGGAGAAACAACAACCTGATTTGCTCCCTGCTCAACGATTAGTTGATCCTCTTAGCAAGCGAGAGTTAGAAATTCTAGCTCTCATCGCCAATGGGCTGAAAAACAAAGAGATCGCCGAGCAACTATATATCAGTCTTAACACTGTCCTCTACCATATCAAAAACATCTACAATAAACTGGGGGTTAAAAAGCGCACCCTTGCAATTATCAAAGCTCGCGAGCTCAACCTGCTGCCTGAAGAATAAATTGGAATCGCTGACATGAAACCGCATCATACCTGACCTGGGCTTGAGTTCCGCACCCAGGCCGATTCATGGCGTAAACGGGGAAATGCCTACGCCAAGAATCGGTTATTTTTTTGGCACGCAAGTTGAGGCCCCGCGTGCGCCGCTCGGCTTTTCATCCGCCAAAAATACCTTCCTTCGGCTTATTTCTCCAAACACTACAGTTTTTATCCTATTAACCACAGTTTCTTGTGGGGATTTATCGCGCCTATTCTTTTATAGTAGGCGCATGACGGACGAAGATACTCAATATCGC
>JBAVJG010000280.1:0-2381 GCA_049687655.1 Anaerolineales bacterium
CGGGATGAATAACTGTGTTTGTTAGAAAGGACTGACTCATGGGATTTTTCAAAAAATTATTTGGCGGAGGAACTGCTTCATCGGGTTCTGATTTCTACACCTTCAATGTGGAATGTGACCGCTGCGGCGAGAACATCGAAGGGAAAATCAACATGAACAACGACCTGAGCCTGGACGATGAAGGCGGGCACTTCGTCCGTAAGGTGCTGGTGGGAAGTGAACGCTGCTTCCAGCGCATCGAAGTGTCGTTCAAATTCGATGCATCGCGCCAGTTATTGGATACTCAGGTCAGCGGGGGAAAGTTTATTGAATAGACGATAGACGGTAGACCATGGACCGATTTTCACCGTCCATTGTCCACAGTCTACGGTCAGAGAGGAACCCATGCGCTTTACATCTCCCCCCAATCAGGATGTCTACTACGCTCAGGTCTGGGACCTGGTGCGGCAGATTCCATACGGCAAGGTTACCACCTACGGACAGATCGCCAAGATGCTGCCACCACCACAGGGTGTGGAGATCGAAGCCTACGCCGCTTTCGGCCCGCGCTGGGTAGGCGGCGCGATGGCCAACTGTCCCGATGACGTGCCCTGGCAGCGGGTCATCAATGCACAGGGAAAGATCAGTCAACGGCCGGGCGCGCACCGTCAAAAGGAATTATTGCTGGAGGAAGGCGTTCTCTTCGATGAGAAGGAACGTATAGACTTGAAGGAATATGGCTGGGGCAGTGACTCCGACGAATCCGAAGCACAACAACCTTCTCTCTTTTAATCCATCTCGAAACAAACAGATTTTTTCCGCTTTCTGTAGGTCTGACATTCCCCTATAATGTTTAGCGGACTGAACATCGTTTTGATCGCAATCCTTGCCCTGCTCTGGGGGAGCGCCGCTTTGCTCTGGCGTTATCGAAACCATCCTGATAGATTGAATGAATTTCTTCCTTTGATTTCAAAATTCCGAAGAAACAGACTGCATCCCCTGTTTGGCAGCCGTGGGGACGTTCTGGGGCTGGCAGGCTGGTTCTTTGGGATCGGCCTGTTGATATTCGGATTGATGTTGGTGCAAATGTTATGATTGCTAAAGGGAGAAGTAGAATTGAGATAAGACAAGAGAAACTACTTTAGAATTAAAAGGAGCAATATGTTACGGGCAAGTTCCACCTTTATTGTGATCGCTCTGCTGGCTGCCTGTACCAGTCAGCCACCCCCGGCCACTGAACCAGCCAATCCCCCAACCATTGTCATCCCAGCAAAACAAACAATTGAGCAGCAATCGACAGATGAACCTTCGACTGAACTGCCCACCAGCCAGCCAACAAGGGAAAATACGCTCTCGCCGGCTGAATACACCATTCAGGAATACCCCGTCCCGGCGGGCTCGCGCCCGCATGACGTGGCGCCGGCTCTCGATGGAACGGTCTGGTATACAGCGCAGCGCTCGGGCGAGTTGGGACGACTGGACCCTGCCACAGGTGAGACGCATCATATCCCGCTCGGACCTGGTTCCGCGCCGCATGGCGTCATCGTCGGCCCTGATGGCGCGCCGTGGGTGACGGACGGTGGTCAGAATGCGATCGTGCGCGTTGATCCACAGACGGAAGAGGTGCAGGTCTTTCCATTGCCCGCGGACAGCGGATACACTAACCTGAACACGGCGGTCTTCGACCCGAACGGCATTCTCTGGTTTACAGGGCAAAGCGGTATCTATGGAAGCCTTGACCCATCAACAGGAGATTTGCAGGTCTTTGATGCGCCGCGTGGGCGTGGTCCCTACGGCATCACAGTCACGCCCGAGGGGGTAGTCTACTATGCATCACTGGCTGGCAGCTATGTCGGTCGGATCGATGCGGGCACGAACGAGGTCACGGTGCTGGAGCCGCCCACTCCCGGCCAGGGCGCGCGGCGTGTGTGGTCTGATTCGCAAGGGAAGGTCTGGGTCAGCGAGTGGAATGCTGGTCAGGTTGCTGTTTACGATCCCGCGGACGGATCCTGGCGGGAATGGAAACTACCGGGGGATCGACCCCAGGCTTATGCAGTTTATGTGGATGATCAGGACATGATCTGGTTGAGCGACTTCGGAGGGAATGCTATTGTGCGCTTCGACCCGGACCTCGAGCAGTTTACCGTCTACCAACTGCCCAGCCCGAACGCGCAAATCCGCCAGATTCTGGGACGACCAGGTGAAATCTGGGGCGCTGAATCGGGTACGGATAAGCTGGTTGTGATCCGAACAGAATCACAATGAAATATGATTACATGGGGATGGGAATTGTTTATAAACAAGACTTACGCAGTTCGGTATCCGTCATGGACGCGTCATCGACGGGCGCAAAGCTGGGTGCGTAAATGGGGGCAATTGCATCGAAGCCCATCATGCTGGGG
>JBAVJG010000281.1:0-6139 GCA_049687655.1 Anaerolineales bacterium
AATCGTTCCCGGACGCAGGCGAGTGAGGGCCAATCCAATGGCAGCAAAAGGCACAACGATAACATATGGCAATAAAAATACAACTGCAATCGTCAGGAGTATCCCCGATGGGATGTAACCCAGATGGTTGTTGGAGTACAGATACATTAACGCGCGTTTTTCCAGGCCAAAGAAAAACCCCAGCCGATTTAGCGCCAGCGGCAGGTTGCGTCCCGGCTCTGAGCGGATGAATTCGAGCGCTTTTTGGGTTCCCAATTGGTCCCGTTCGGCATCGTCCAGGATGGTAAGCAAATCGAGGGAGGGACCGAAGAGGAAGGAACCGTCTCCGTCAGGATGATAGCCGACATACAAGTTGTAACCCATCGATGATTCGATACCGGTCAGTTTATGGTGCAAGAGTGAGTTGCGGGTCACCCAGGGCACAATCATGAGTAGCATCGTGAACGCCATGAGGATAGCGCCGCGTTTTTGTTTGAGGATGAACCATGTCCACAACACAGCCAATCCCGCGAAGGGCAAAATGACGGAACGGGTCAGTGCGGCGAGAGCAAGTGAAAAGCCGGAGAGTAGAGAATAGAGACTAGAGACTCGGGAATCAGGATTCGGTATTTGGGATTTGGGTATTTTAAGGAGGAAGTAAAAAGAGTTTAGGACAAGCAGGAAAAAAAGGTTTTCTGTCGCCAGGCCAATCGGATAGATGATGAGCAACGGATAACAGGCCACGATCCAGGCTGCGATGACGGAGGCGGGTTTATTATCAGAGAAGAGGCGGCGAGAAACCAGGTAGGTCAATGGAGCCAGCAGAGCGCTCAATCCAGCCTGGACTAATCGGGCGGCGAAAAATCGTCCTGCTCCTGCTCCTGTCAGGAAATATATCAAAGCCAGGAAGGCTGGATACAGCGGGGCACGGAATGAGGTCGGCACACCGCGGTCCGTATCATAGTCAACAGTCGACAGGTCAAAATCGACATATTGCTCCAACAACTTAAGGTCTTCGTGAGCATACCAGCGAAATCCATTTCCGCTGGCGAGACTACGCGCCAGCATGTCGTACTGGAACATGTCATCCAGGCCGATGCCGAGGGAGTGCGTTAATAGGACCGGGATGAGTCGCAGGATCAAGGCTACAAAAAATATGCGCCAGGTAAAGTTGAATTTTTTCATCGACGAGCTATCCGTGACACGCGCATTGCGAAAAGACACCTAGGGCCATTCTTATCCAGGACGTATGCAGCTAAAAGAGAGAATCCCGAAAATAAGGGGGCGGTGCGCGGCACCGCCCCCTTATTTTCGGTAACCTTTTACGAACTGCGCAGGTCCTATTATAAAAGAAACCACCGCCATCATTCGAAGGTGCGTTTTGAATGACGGCGACTGAAACAGTAAACTACCTGCGATCATACGCCTAGAGGCACCTCCAGGCTAAGTCTACCAGCTTCAATCGCGACAAGCATGTCAATGCGGCGTTGGAGATAGGGTATAAAGTAACCGGCATATTCTTTCCGCAATTCCGGGCGTTTCCAGTCTTCACCTGTTATATTGCCCCGACAGTTCTCTGAACCACAAGAGCAGATGAATTCGTCGTAAGGCGTACCGTCGCACATCGCGTAATCGAAACAAACCTCCTCGCCAATGGCGATATTACGCATGGCAACAAGTCCAATTTGTCCGGTGAAACCAGCATTAGGATTGCAGGAATGGTTGAAACGGTCTGAAGGCTCCAACGGTTCAGGCGCTAACAAATACAAGCCCTCCTCGATCTGCAACACACGCTGTGAGAAATTGGACATCGCCGGATCGAGTTCTGCCTCGTCGATGATGCGCCCGCCCCACAAAACCAAAAGTTCACCTCTGCCAATCGGCTCACGGGCAAATACGCCCACGCCACCCTTTTCCGGCAGGGGTTTGGCCTCCAGTTTCGGAGATAGATGGGATTGAAATTGACCGGTCACTACATAATCCTCCAATATGGAATTATTCCGGCATCGCCGGTAGATTTTGCTCGCAGGAAAGACCTTCTCAAGGACAATTTAACAGTTCCCGCCGCCTACGCGGGTTTCCACAAAAGGCGGCGGGGTGTGCAGAGCGCTGCACCGATGAGACGGTTTCTCTCACCGCAAGTCGATGCATTTTACACGCATGCGGGCGTGAGTTCAAGGTTTTTTTCATTTCAATTCCCATGTTTGGACGGTTTTTATAAATCTCTATTAGAATCAAGGGTACAATTTTATATTGAGCGCTTATTGTTAATCATATCTACGAAACGGAATATAAACTTCTATGGCACATGTATCCCACAAATTAAAAACGGCTGTTGAAGGCGCATTGGCTGGTGGAGGCGACCCCGCTACTTCACCCCTGTACGTTTTTGGCCCATTCCTGAAACTCATCGTAGTGGCTGGCGTGGCTCAGGTCACTTTTGGAGCCTCGATATGGATGGTCATCCTTACCATTGCGGTGGTTTCCGCGATGTATCGGCTGGTAATGCAATGGGTGATCGACGGCAGCGGCGGCAGCGGATTGAGCGAAGAAGAGTTCGGTGGCTGGGCCGTGAAGGTCAACGCAGCCATTACCTTCATCGAATACACATTGACATTTCTGGTCAGCATGTCTGCCATGGTGACTTTTATTGCAGACCGCATCCCGTTGCTCAACAACCAGTTCTTGTGGATGCAGTACCGTACATTCCTGGCAATCGCACTCAGCCTTCTGACCGGTTGGTTGGTCAACCGCGGGCCGAAAGTTGCCGCACGCGCCTTCGGCCCTGCCACAGCAGGCGTGCTGTTGCTATTGTGGGCCATGGTTATTGCAACAATTCTGAAGTTGGGCTTCCACTTGCCCGATTTTAACTTCCAGGCGTTTCAGTCGGGATACGTTGGCTTCACGATCAACGGCTATGCCCGCATATTGGCAGTTATGACCGGCATCGAAGTGTTTGCAAATCTGGTGGCTGCCTACGATGGCGAACCGGCGCAAAAAAGCAAAAAAGCCTTTGCAAGCCTGATGATTATCATGGGAACGACCGGCATTACGATGCTTATCGTTGGACCGGCGATTTTCCAGTTAGCAAACCCGACCGACCCGAATGTCTCGGTCTTCACGCAAACAATGGACCAACTGCTCCCCGAACCGCTGCCTCTACTGGGAACTCTGGTCGGCGTGGCGGTGCTGATGTCCGCTTCGGCGGCCAGCGCGCAAGGATTACAAAACCTGGCCCTGGGATTGTACGAACGCAACTACATCCCCCGCTACATGGGAGAACGTAATGCATTCGATGTAGCCGACAAACCGGTCTGGCTGGAGGTATCCATCGTTAGCATTTGCTTCCTCCTTTTTGGCACGCACGAGGAAACCTACCTGGCCATCTACGCTGCCGGGGTGTTCATTCTACTGAGCATGACAGGCTGGGCGGTTACGAAACGGCTGATCCGTAATCTGCGTGAGAAATTTGAGACCGGTACCGTATTCCTGATTGGCGGGACAATCGTCGCGGCGCTGTTAACGACCGGGTCGACTTTGATCATCTTCGAAGAGCGCTTCCTTGAAGGCGCATGGACTTACTTAATCTTCATCCCAATTCTGTATGCGAGCTTTTCCTACTTCCGCCGCCACATGGGAGCCCCTTCCGAAGAAATGGAATACCTGGGCATGTTGGATTCGGTGCAACTGGCAGGTTTTGGCTTTGGACAATATGGTACATCAGACGTAGTACTGGAAAATGGCGAGAAAGCGCCCGGAGTCACCTGGCAGCCAGATCCAAAAGAACTCAGCACCTGGCGTGACGAAAAAATCGCTATTCAAAATCTGGTTGTCCTGCTGGATGGCTCAACGTATGCAGCCCAGGCGCTCCCAACGGCAAAGATGCTGTGCAGGGTTACCGGGGCAAAGCTACACCTGCTTTCCGCAGTAAAAAACTACACGCAGGAACAACAAGAACAGTTCGAAGAAAAAGTCGATGGACGCAGGGTCTACCTTGAAAACCTGTCGAAGACATTGATCAGTGATGGCTACGATGTAGCAACAACCGTCCAGCCCGGGTACATTGCGGATGCGACTGCAGCATACCTCAAGGAATCCGATATCGATCTGGTGGTCCTGTCAACCAAAGGAAAATCCGGCGAGAAACACTGGGAAAAAGGCGGCGCATCCAGAAAGCTGGTACGCAGCATATCGAAACCGATCTTGATGATACAGGCCGAGAGAGTAAAGGACGATATTCACTGGGTACCCCGGCTCAAAAGGATACTGGTTGCCCTGGACGGATCCATCTCTTCAGAACACACATTGCCATACGCCCGTGCTCTGGCAAAAGCCTTCAAGAGCGAAATCTTCCTGGTATCAGTCCCGGCGATTCCAAGCGCAAGCGATTATCGCGCACCGGCTGAGTATCTCGAATCATTGCGAAACAAGAAGGACACCAATATGCGCAAATTCCTGAGCGCCGTTGCACGCGGGTTGCGCAAAGACGGTCTCAGAGTACACACGCTGGTAACCGGTTCGATTCCGGCCAAGACCATAGTAGAGGTTGCAGCAGCCAAGCACGTCGACCTGATCATGATGACTTCGCGTGGTCGCGGCGGTCTCAAACTTCTATTCATGGGCAGCGTGGCCGAGCAGGTGGTGCAGGATTCGGATCAGATGGTCTTCATGATGCCCATCCCGGATCCAAACCATGAGCACCCGCAAAGCGGGTAACGGGTGGTTTTTCTCCTCTGTAACCTTTTGCAAACTGCGCAAGACCTAATTTTTGGAAATCGACAGTTATAAAATCCCCTTCTTCTCAAACTCGCGCAGCGCATCCATCCCCACCCAGCGTTCGGATTTGGATTCGCTTTCGGCCAAAGCCTGCGCCAATTGGACACAACGACTCGCCAGGCCCGGACGCTGCTTCCCAATTTGACGCAAGGCCCAGTTGACCGCTTTCTTGACGAAGTTCCGTTCGTCCTGCGCCCCAACCTGAATCCGCTCGAAGAACGGCTCAAAGAGCCTATCATCTGCCGTTTTATCGTGCACAGCCAGTGAGGCCATCATCGCGAACCCGGCCCGCTTGACGAACTCCTGCTCGCGCCGGCTCCATTCCACAGCTTTCTCATAGGCCAATGAATGTTTGTCGAACAGGTTCATGCAGACCTGGTCACACACGTCCCACGAGTCGAAATCATTCACCCAGGCTTCCATCTGTTCCTCGGTGACCTGTTGCGGGTCGTCAACCATCGAAGCCAGGATGCGCGCCTCGTGAATGCCCGAGGCCCATAAATCGGTAGCCAGCTGATGGTTGTTCCGGTGCGCCCTGGCCAATTTGCGCAGCACAGGCACTCGGATTCCCAACGCTTTATCGCCTTTGATCCCGAAGCGTTCCATCCCTTCTACATCTTCAGGATTGGCAAGCGATTTCAAATATTCGATTAGGTCTTTGGCAGTTCGAGTCACTTTGTTATCCCGAAGCCAGCGCAACCAACGCGCGGAAGGCATTATAGGCCGTAAGCATATCCGGCAGAGACACCGAGACGCTGGTGCCATCACGCTCGGCTTCCGGCATGCGCATGGCGTGGTCGGCCATAGCAGAGTTGAAGAACTCCACCGCGAGCAGGATCGGCTCTTCCAGCACAAAGGGTTCAGGAGCTTTGCGTTTGGCCAACCTGTTGACTGCCTTCGCCGCCGTCTTCTCGATCATTTCCTGCACTACTGTGGGCGGCAGGCATTCGGCAGAATAGCGCCCGGTGGCGTGTTTGACCACCACCGTCTCCACATCCCCCAACAACTCGACCGTCTGGGTGCAGGCTGTCTGGTCGCCGGTGACCATAATGACAGGCACATCGAAATGACCGGCCACCGCCGCGTTGATGCCGTACTCCCCCACCAGGATATCGTTTAACCAGACATTGGCGACCGTTTTGGATGACCAGGTGTGGTCAAGAATAGCGTCCGGCGAACCGGCGCGGGCATGGTAACCGACGTAGAGCAGGCCGTCCACCTCGTCCACGCCCTGCACCATCGATAGCGGGCTGGGTGAACCCGTATTCAGCGAGGCGCGCGGATCAAGCTCCTCGATCAGGATATTCGACCCGCTGGCGTGCCCGTCGGTGACGAATACTTCTTCTACCTTGGCATCGAATGCGCCCCGTACCGCCGCATTGAC
>JBAVJG010000282.1:0-5470 GCA_049687655.1 Anaerolineales bacterium
TCTGCGGGTCGTGTTCGAACATCTCCAGCACATCGATGAAGCTGGTGCCGTTAACCGGATCTCCGCCAATGCCCACGCAGGTTGAAGCGCCCATATCCAGATTCTTCATTGCATACAGCACTTCATAGGTCAGCGTGCCGGAGCGCGAGACTACGCCCACGTTGCCGGAGATGGCGATGTCGCCAGGGATGATACCGACTTTGGATTCACCGGGCGTCAACAGGCCGGGACAGTTGGGGCCCACCAGCCGTACGCCTTTCTGATCCAGATAATTGCGCACGCGCATCATATCCTGGACGGGGACGCCTTCGGTGATGCACACGATCAGCGGGATGCCCGCATCTGCAGCCTCGAACATGGCGTCAGCCGCAAAGCGCGCCGGGACGAATATAACCGAAGTGTTTGCTCCCGTTGCTTCGACAGCGATCTTGACCGAATCAAATACCGGCACTTTGCCGTCCATGACCCATTCGCCGCCTTTACCGGGCGTCACACCCGCAACGACGTTGGTCCCGTATGCGACCATCTGGGTGGTGTGGAACAGGCCTTCGTTACCTGTGATGCCCTGGACTAAAAGGCGGGTGTTTTTATTGATTAATACACTCATAATTTCTTTCCTCTCGCACAGGACTAAATTATCCTTTTGCAGCTGCGACGGCTTTCTTTGCAGCGTCGGCTAAGGTTTCTGCGGTGATCATGTTTGCATCCGCCAGCAGAGCGCGGCCTTCTTCGGCATTGGTGCCCACCAACCGGACGACCATCGGCACCTGTGGCTTGACTTCTTCCATCGCGGCCAGGATGCCTCTGGCGACCTCGTCACAGCGAGTAATACCGCCGAAAATGTTATACAACACAGCTTTGACGTTCGGGTCAGACAGGATGATGCGCATAGCTGCAGCCACTTTGTCCGCGCCTGCACCTCCGCCGATGTCGAGGAAGTTGGCGGGCTCACCGCCGAACAACTTGATGACGTCCATACTGGTCATTGCCAGTCCTGCGCCGTTGACCATGCAGCCGATGTTGCCGTCCAGTTTGATGAAGGATAATCCATACTTGCGCGCTTCGGTCTCAGAGGGGGCTTCTTCATCGATGTCGCGCATCTCAGCCAGGTCGGGGTGGCGGAAGAGTGCGTTGTCATCGATCAGCATCTTGCCGTCCAGCGCCATCAAGCGCTTATCCTTGGTGATGACCAGCGGGTTGATCTCCGCCAGCGTAGCGTCCGAGGCTTTGTAAGCACCCCAGAGACCGTTGGCGATTTTCCCAAAATCTCGCCAGTGGACGCGTGGCAGGTCGATGAAGGCAGCGATGTCACGGGACTGGTAGTCGCGCAAGCCGAGCAACGGATCGATGTGCGCTTTGATGATTTTCTCAGGTGTAGTTGCAGCCACTTCTTCGATGTCAACGCCGCCCTCCGAAGAAGCCATCATGACCGGTTTTCTGGCGGCGCGGTCATTAGTGATACCAAGATAAATTTCCTGCTCGATGGAAGCGGCCTCGTCTATCAACACTTTGCGTACGGGTAAACCTTTGATTTCCATTGCCAGGATCTGAGTAGCAAGTTGCTCGGCTTCGTTTGCATTGTTAGCTACTTTGATGCCGCCCGCCTTACCGCGTCCGCCCACCAGCACTTGCGATTTAACAACAACGCGGCTACCCAGCTCGTCGGCGATGTGCCTGGCCTCGCTTGCGGTAGCCGCAACGCGTCCCTTTGGTATCGGGACGCCATACTTGGAAAATAGCTGTTTTGATTGATACTCGTGGAGTTTCATGTACTCTCCCTTAGGTTTAGATTCCAGGGCTGATGCAAGTTGCGCATTCTTATCGAAAATAAGGGAAGCCCGCCCACATTATGAGCGTCTTCCTTAGCTTTTGTTGCTCCTGGATTTGCAGAACGATTATACCATTTTGAAAAAAGTAGCCTGGCGCTCGAATAAAAAGTTGGTCTGGCAGTTCAACTGCCAGACCAAGAGAGAACACTAAAATATGGAGTTTTTGAACTGCAGCTTACTGATTCGGCAAAGTAAATCTCATAACCCGGTTAAACTCCCCGTCCGTCACCCATACATGTCCCTCTGGATCCACTGCAATGCCGGAGGCCAGGCCAAAGGCTGTGGGGGATTCGCCAAAGTCGCCCCAGGTGCGTACCACTTCACCCTCAGATGTGAACTCGATCACGCGATATTGTTCCGGGTCGGTCACAAAGACATGCCCCTCTTCGTTCACGGCAATGAACGGCTTGTTCTCGAGCGACTGCCCGTACCAACCGAATACGTCCCATTGTCGATCGGGAGTGAAAAAGGTTTTGTCTTCCGAGGGCTCAAAGGTTTGGATGCGCTGGTTCCAGGTATCGGTGACGTACACGATCCCATCCGCATCGACGGCAACGGCGACAGGTTCGTCGAATTGACCTGGATCGAGCCCGGCAGAGCCAAACTCCGACAGGAAATTCCCATCCGCATCGAACACGATGATACGCTTGTTCCCGGTATCAGCCACATAGACGTTGCCCTCAGCATCCACCGCCAACCCGCGTGGACCCCAAAATCCGTACTGCTGATCGGCCTGCCCGTACTGTCCCCAGGTTGTGATTGGCTGCCCGTCTGATGTGAATTTTTGGATGCGATGGTTCCAGGTATCGCTCACGTAGACTGAACCGTCTGGCCCGACAGCGACCCCCCAGGGCTCATTGAAACTGCCAATTGGGGCGGGAGCATTTATACCGTCTGCGAAAGAACCCCAGCTGTCGATCAGCCGGCCATCCGTTTCAAGATGAAGGATGCGATGGTTTTTTGAATCGGCTATATAAAAGGAGCCGTCGGGAGCGAATGCTAAAGAGCGCGGCTCGTTGAAGTTGGGTGGTTCAGCGTTGATCGTATCCAATATCAGGTCAGCGGCCAGGACCATGTTTTTCCCCTCGGTTGGATCCTCTATGTCGACGGTCTCGACTGGTACGGCGCCATAGTTCCAGATCTGAGCTGCAATATCTTTGCGGACGTACAGACGCATCTGGTCGGCAGGCTGCCAGGTGGTGGGGGTCAGATCGGTACGGCCGGTGGCAGCAGCGTATTGGTTGTAATCCCGATCCAGCCAGATGTCCCAGATGCCCTCCCGGATTTGTTTGTCGCGGAGCGCATTTGAAATACGTTCTCTGGTCAAACCAAAGTAATCCTGATTGGGCCACCACATACGGATGTAGTCAAAGCGGTAATAGCCGGGTCCCAATGCAGGTTCGATCTTATCAAAATTCTTGGCGTCCACAACAACGAAAACAGAATCGCGCAAACCACGTGTGGGCTGATCAAAGGAGCGTTGACTGCTGTAATCCCGTAGATACCACACGAACGGCCAGGAGACACCGGTATCCGGAGCGCTGGCGTCGTAGGAGAGCGCCAGGTTCATGCCGCCCGTAGTGCGTTGAGAGATCTCCCTCGCTTGTGACATGACCTGTTTTATGCCAGTCGCGCCGTGAGCATAAACCAGATATTCCTCGGCGCTATCATAATTGATATAGGCCGCACGGAAGGAAGCACGCATGGTCAGGAGGGTCAGGAAGCCAAAAATGGTCAGCGTGACCATGCCGGGGAACGGACCGCTTTCGCGATTGCGCAACAGGTACAATCCGACCAGGCTGGCGATAGTGATTGTGAGGATAACGACCAACCTGATGATGCTCGTCACGATGCTCGACGTCTCGGCGGCTAACCCGGATGGGACTATAAAGGCTGAGAACGTTGTCCCCGTTATGCCCATGAAGAAGAGTATCCCAAGGGCTACTTTTATCAGGCCCGCGGATTCATCCCTCAGCAAATAGACCAATCCCGTTGCCGTGGCGATCGTCAAAATAGCCGGGAATAGGAACGCTGAGGTTGCCTGCAACTGGGCCAGGTCCTTGCCTTGGAATGGGGGAGAGTCTCCCAGCAATGATGAAATGCTGTTGTACAGGCCGATGATAAAGAGAATTGTGAGAATTAACGATAGTGCGGTTCGCTTTGGGCGTAACCTGTCCCAATTGATATTGTCGACCAATTGGCCGATGCCCCAACCTGAGAGCATTACCATCGGCCAGGCAATGTGATAAGTCAACCAAGGCATACGTTCGCCTGCGTAGCTCAATGCGATGATGTTGGTCACGATCCACCACAAGAGCAGGCCAAAGGTATTCGAGAAATTTTGTTTGACCTGGTTGTATTCGGGATCGGGCCCGGTTTCCATAACGGGAGCAGGTTTGACGTCTGGGGTTGAAGCGAAAGCATCTGAAACGTCTTCGTCGCCTTCTGTTTGTTCAAGGTTCTCAGGGTGCGCTCGAGGGACTGCGGTCAATCCTTTTATCCCCAGATAGGCAGCCAGCAATGACCCTAGCGCAGGCAGGAATTCGTAGACCGGTATCTGTATCAACACATAGTAATACCAGGGCTGGCTGCCGCGTTCCACACCCTGCTGCACCAGCCAATAACCCAGTGAACCGGTCAGACCGGTAAAAAAACCGTCGCTGTTGGTGAAAACGGATGTGTAGAGAACTGTAAAGATGCCCCAGAATAGCAGGGCAGGCTTCCACCAGTCACGGCTCCAGAGCAATCCAACCGCGATAGAAAGCGAAAATAAGATCGCAATGAAAAGACCGATGAGAGCAAACTCACGCGGCAATCCCAGGAAAAGGTCCTGGCTGGCTAAAAGTGCATCGATCTCGGCCGCTGTTGTTGGGATAGAGACGTGCAGCCAGCCCTCCATGAACTTGATCGGAAAGGGCGCCAGCATTGGCAGCACCAGTGTGCCGATCAGGACGATCAAGCCAAAAGAGCGCTCTTCCTTGAGGTTGCTCCATCCATATCCCCGGATGAGAGACACCATTGCACCAATCAGCAATACTACACCGATGATCAAGAGGATGGTTGTAATCGAGATGCCGGTTTCCGGCGTTGCCAGCGGCGATTGCGGCATGGTCGGATCAGCCGGCATGGCGGTTTCGGTGCTGGTCAGTATGCCGCTAGATCGTTCATACAATCCATAGCCAAATGCGCCGCCAATGAGCAGAATACTGACTGCCAATAAAATAATGAATGCGCGGAATAAAGTTTCGTTTTCCTGCCAGGGTTTTTGGGTAACCTGCGCGATGAAATAAATTGCCAGGAAGAGCAAAGCCTGAGCCGCGTAAATAAAGGCGGTTTCTTTGGCAGTGAAATGGATGATCATCGCCAGAGCGATCCAATACAGATAGCGTTTGTTTCCGTTTTCCAAAAAGCGCAGGATGGCATATAACATCAAGATCCCTGCAAAACCGGCATAGGCCTCGTTACGGACATAGCGCCCGTAGTACAGCATATAAGGCGAGATGGCCATCAGGAAACCGGCGACAATAGCGCCCGTCTTGCCGAGATAGCGTCGCCAGTACCAGACCATCCAAACGGTGGCGATGCTGAATATCACAGCCGGGATGCGCGCGGTGAAATCGCTTACGCCGAATAGGAAGTAG
>JBAVJG010000283.1:0-5532 GCA_049687655.1 Anaerolineales bacterium
ATCGACACGGTTACGGTGGCAGGCCGCTACGATGGCAGCTACGGCGTTTTGGCCGCGCTGGAGGTCGTCCACACGCTGAATGACAACAATCTCAAAACCCAACGGCCAGTGGCGGTAGCAGCCTTCACCAACGAGGAGGGCGTGCGTTTCAACCGCGGTATGCTGGGCAGTTCAGCCTACGTGGGAGAGTGGACTGTTGCACAGGCGCGCGCCACGCAGGGCATCGACGGCAGCGCTTTTGGCGAAGAACTGGATCGTATCGGCTATGCCGGAAACATGGCACCTGGTGAGATTCGCCCGTATGCCTTTATCGAACTGCACATCGAACAAGGCCCGGTGCTCGACAAGGAGAATATCCCCGTCGGTGTGGTGGAGACGGTGACAGGCATTACCTGGCTGGAGGCCACCGTCAACGGAACATCCAACCACGCCGGAACAACCCCCATAGACAAGCGCAAAGATGCAGGGCTGGCCGCCGCCAAAATGATCGAATCCCTGCGAGAGATCGCAATTGAAATCGGCGGCGAACAACGCGCCACTTGCGGTATGATCGCCTTCGAGCCGAATGCTATTAACGTCATTCCCAGCAAAGCCGTTTTCACCGTCGACCTGCGCAACTCCGATAGCGTTGCATTGAATGAGGCCGAAGAGCGCCTGTACGCCCGCGCCAGAGAACTGGAAGCCAGCGACGGCGTGACAGTCACTTTCCGCGAGTTGGAACACGTCCTACCAGTGCAATTCGATCCGACGATTGTGGATATGATCGAACAGACCGCGATTGAACTAGGCATTCCCGCTCGTCGTATGGTCTCCGGCGCCGGGCATGACGCGCAATTGCTGGCAAGCATGTGCCCGACTGGCATGATCTTTGTCCCCAGCCGGGATGGGATCAGTCACAGCCCGGACGAATATTCATCCCCTGAAGATTTGGATAGAGGCGCGAATTTGTTGCTGCATATTGCGCTCAAGTTAGCAAATCAGAAAGAGTAGGAATTTATGGCAAAGCTTATTCCCGCGGATGAGCGCATCATCCGCGCTCGCAAGTTGATCCAGAAAGCGCGCGATTTACCCTTGCCTGAAGGCTCGGGCAAATATGATCTCTCTTACATCGCAGGCGTCAAAGACCTGTTGCGCCAGGCAAAAGATATGGTCAAGTTCATCCCGATGCGGGCGGGCGTCTCAGATGAAATGAAGACAGAAGTCGAAAAGATATATGAAGAAATCGAGCATGCCGACCGTGAAATATTGAGGTAACAGATTTAAAACAACACAGGCCTCCTCAACGTTCGATTGATTGGGGAGGCCTGATGAATTATTTCCAGAGACGTCGGTTAGTTCATTTTATTTCGAAATACTGTCGCTTAGCACGCTGTTCCCAGCCTCAAATTCAAACCCATCCAGTGAAACATCCTCAATCCTAAACGTGTAGGTCCCTCGTCGGCGGGCTTTATCGAGTTGGAGAGCTACTGTGCCCAAACCGTCCGTTTGACCACTTACAGACTGTTGCTTACCATTTGGTAGAGTCCAGGTTGCATGTACGGTCGCGCCGGACACAACCTTGTCCAATTCATCCAACACTCGTACCGCTGCGGTGACGTTACGCTTACCGGCTGTCAGGTCGATTTCAGCCACGTGCACAAAATGTTCTTCCGGTGGGGGTGGCGGAGGCGGGGAATTGGTCGGGTATGAAATCGCCATACTGACAAACAGTGTTCCGGAAAGATATTCGAAATGATAATCGATCAGAATGCCCAGGGCTTTGTCCTCAATGCTCTCGATATTTCCAAAGGTCGGATTATAAATCACGGTCGCATTGGGGTAGGCAGCGATGGCCGCATCCGGATCCTGGATCGCCAGTGCAGTGTTGACTCCTGCGGTGGTTGTCCAACCACTGGCGGCTTGTGACCAGCGGTAGTGATAAGCGACATCATCCGGCGAGTTCGAGGCATTGCCACCCTCCGCGCCTCGATACCGGACGTCAACCTGCCCGCCACCATCGACATCGAAACTGCAGGAAGCCATGTCACCGCCCACTTCTACGCTCTGGCAGAACTTCGGCGAGCCGAAAGCTGTCTCCACCTGAGCGCGGTTATAACCCAGTTCCGCGCCGGGAACGCTCACACCCTCGATAACCACTCCTGTGCCAGGCGCATCTGCCAGAACGGGAACAGCCACAAGCGCCAGGAGCAAAGCTGCCGTCAACATGGCAAACCACAAGCGCACAATCCATTCTCTGGCCCGCCACGTCGGATTCAAATAGAACATTTCACACTCCTTTTCAAAAATCAATATGCGGTATCCTTAGAATATAGACTAAAGATTACAGAAGTCTTACGTAAGCATTACCCTTCTATAAAAAGAAACCCGGCACCTCTGCCGGGATATTTTTCGTGGTAATCCTGTAATCAAGCGTTCTTGGCCTCTTTGGGAGGGACTGTATCAGCCGCGCCTCTCACCGTGAAACGCCTGCGGTAGTGGATCACCAACAACAGCAACAAAAACTGAAGGGTAGCAGGCACGATGGCCGAGAATTGCTCGAAGTAAAATTCGAGCAGATCGACAACCGCCAGGAACAACAGCAGCACAAAGAAAATCAAGCGTAGCCCTTGCTCCTCCCGGTTGGCAAGAAATATACCTATCCCGGCCAATAAGGCCAACCCCAGTGCCGCCTTCAGGGCGATAGCGGCCGTCAGCCAGGCCAGGCTGGTGGTACCGGTCACTCGTCCGTGGGTGATCTGATCTATCAATACTTGAATCAAATACTCATAAGATTCTGTATCCAGCAATAATTGAGTCAGGTCTCGCAAGGCCCAGATCCCCAAAACCCCCAGACCACCCAGTAGGACAGCTCTCAAACGTCCGCGCGTGAGCCAGCGCTGGTCTACGTCGTGCAACTTCTCTAGCAGATGCGTAAACCAATTCTGGCTGCGCTGGGCAATGGGAAGATGCTTTGACTGGATAAATTGCAATAACTCCTCAGCCAGGTTGGAGAATTCGTAATGCTCGGCATTTTTCACAACGTAATGCAACCTGTCCTCCAGTTCGGTACGCTCGACATCATCCAAATCGCGATCCAGCACTTCTTCGAAAGTATCCAATGCGCGATACAATTCCGAGCGCGCGTCGCGTCGGTTGGAACGGCGTACCTCCATATAAAAAATAACGACCAGCAGGAAAAAGGCATAGATGATAGAAGCTGCCGGCGGATAGAAGTAATCGTTGGTCTGGGTGATGAATTTTCCGACCTCGTCCATGAACAACCCCACGCCGACGCCGGCCAGGGTAGCGCCCAGGCGATATACCCAGCGATTAGCATAAATCAGCATAAGCAAGGCGCTGATAAACAACAACAAACCACCCCATAATACATGCGCGATGTGCAGAGTCTCGTTGCCGAGTTGCGGATATCCGCTCAACTCCAGGAATAGGCGCGTGATGGAAACACTGGCGGCAAAGCTCAACAAAAGCAAAAGCAGGTAAAATTCCGCGCCTTCTCGTTCAACGGGTTTGCGTACGCGAGTAAGTATTGGTTCCATAATGTCTCCTCTCTTACCGGTAAATCGAGCACAATCCCTTACAGTATACAGCTTTCAAACGATCCCGGATAAATGTACAATTCAATTTATCTCCGTTTTCTCGAGCCGTTCCAACAACTCCGGTAACTGTCCGATGTGTTCGAGCCGGTAGAAACCGGCCTGCCCTGCTGGCGGAGAATCTGAATTTTCATGTTGCCAGGTCAGCTCGTGCGGGATGAAGACTGCATAAGCGCCCAACTCCAAGAGCGGTAGGATGTCAGATCGCAGGGAGTTGCCCACCATCAGAAAGCGCCCGGGTTGGATGGAATGCCTCTCGAGCAGTCCCTTGTAAACGGGGAGGGTCTTCATGCTGACGATCTCAATATAATGGAAGCGATCTCCAAGTCCGGAACGAGCGATCTTGTTCTCCTGTTCGAACAGGTCTCCTTTGGTCAGCATCATCAGAGTGTATTTTTCCCGAAGTAGTGCAAGCGTATCTTCCACATGATCCAACAAATCCACGTCAGCGTGCAGCATTTCCCTGGCCATATCCACCAACGTTTGCAGGTCTCCCCCTGAAATGCGCCCTTCCGTCAACTCGACCGCTGTTTCGATCATCGATAGGGCAAAGGCTTTGACGCCATATCCAAAGTGCTCCAGGTTGCGCATCTCGGCCTGGTACAGATGTTCGTTGACCCATTCAGGGGGATGATAGTTGGCCAGCAATTCCACCAGGCCAGCCTGCGATCTAGCATACAGGTGTTCGTTTTGCCAGAGGGTATCGTCGGCATCGAAAGCGACCACATCGAATTTTGACATCGTTTTATTTTATCCTGAGATACAAACCATTGCTCGGATAAAGAAAGTATGTCATACTGGCCACACATTCAAAAACATTCAAACAAAGGTTATGATGAACCACAAAAACAGAATTTTCATTCTCGTAGCGGCACTTCTATTTCTAACAAACTGCTCAACAAGCCGCACACCTACAACTTCCCCAACGGCAGCCCAACTGTCTGATACGCCTTCTGCTAACAATATGCCAGGCGCAACCGCTACAAATACGGAGGTACCTGCTATGAACCAAACTCAATTTGCTGACGTGCTCTCTGTGAGTGTTTCCGGTGAACCGGGCGCTTATCAATTTGCGGTGGAGATCGCAAGCCCGGATACCGGTTGCGAACAATACGCTGACTGGTGGGAAGTCGTCAGCGAGGACGGGGGGTTGCTCTACCGGCGCATCCTGCTGCACAGCCATGCGAACGAGCAGCCCTTTACGCGCTCAGGCGGGCCTGTAGACATTACTGCGGATACGGTAGTGTTCGTCCGCGCGCATATGAACACGACTGGCTATGGCGGTTCAGTCATGAAGGGCACGGCTCAGGCTGGCTTCGAGCCTGTGGAAGTGGAAGATGGCTTTGGAGCCGATCTGGAACAAGTCCCGCCACAGCCGGAAGATTGCGCGTTTTAGCGAATATCGAATCCAAAGCGTTTGAACACAAGCGCAAAGTTCTTCAAAATCTCTTTTTTTCGTTAACCCCATTTTTCTCAGGGAATATTTGTGCCTGCTCTTGAATGCGGGAGACGTTTGAGAAATTGAAGGCGCAAGCAGCACTTCCCACATGCGGATGTAGGAGAAATTCAATTCGTCCCGGGCCAGAAGGTGGTGGAGAAAGGTAGTCTCACTACGGGGGTTACCGATGATAAAAACCGGTTGTGCCAGTTTTTGTTGCCGGTATTCTTTATAGAAAAGGTCATCCCAGGCAAACCCCAACCAGAAGGATAACTTTAGAATAGTAAAAATTGGGAAGAAAAAGAGCAGAATGGCAATTCGCCTGGGTGTCAGACGTGCAGGTGCATTTAGAGGGCTGGTCAACGGATAAGCGACCTGCTTCGCAAACAGCCGAATATTGAAATTCATATTTGATTCCTGAAAAAAGACCTGACAATGTAGAGCTGCTTGGCTGACAAATCTCATGATGGACAAGACTCAAAAAGCGTAAAGGTTTCAAGA
>JBAVJG010000284.1:0-2466 GCA_049687655.1 Anaerolineales bacterium
CCGCGGATGGCCAGGTCATCGGAAACGGAATCAAGCGTCAGGCTGCCCTCCACTTCACGCAGTGAAGCATCGCCTCCCACGCTTTTGATGTGCACATCTCCTTTCGCGCCTCGCAGGCTGAAGTCCGATTCGACCGCGCCGAGTGCCACCCTCCCGGCGTCACGTATGGCCACATCCCCGTTGAGCAGGTCCGCTTCGAAGACGCCCGTCAGTCCACGCATGGACATATCTCCGTTGACGGTCAGAATATGAACCTGGCTGTTTTTTGGCACGTTGATGGCCAGGTCGTTTTGACAGGAGATGCTGACCTCATCCCCGTTTTGCTGGAGTGCAAGCGCCTCATCATCGCTTCTGACCAGGATTTCATCATTCTCCCAGCCAACCAGACGCAGGTCACCTTCAACGGACTCGATCTTGATCCTTGGCTGTGGGCCAACAGATATGCGTTTTGACATCCTAAGCCTCCTTGCCGCGCAACAGATGCATAGCATCTTCGGCGCTGATCTTGCCCGCATCCAGATCTTCGAGCACGCTGCGGCGTTTCTCGTCGTCGATCTCAGGGCTTTCATCCTTACCGGGCTCGAAACCCAGGGCACGGATGACTTCGTGCAGACGGTTGCGGATGGTGGGATAAGAGAGCTTGAGCTCATCCTCCATACGATTGATCTTGCCCTCGCAGCGCACAAAGGTGACGATGAAATTTAGTTGCTCCTGCGTGAGATTGGCAAAATGGCCGGTGCTGAAGCGCCCCTCGATGGCGGTATCGCACGAGGGACAGTGCAAGCGGCTGACCACCAGTTCGTTCTGGCAGACAGGGCAGCGCGTTAGTGCAGGATACATAAGGACCTCCTATTCTTTCTTTGGTTACACAGATTCTTGAACGGCGATGGATGAGATTTCATTTTCTTCATCCCTGTTCATACGCCGTTGTAAAGCTAAAAAGCCAAGCACAGCCATCAATCCTATTCCACCGGCGATATACCACAACAAGCGGGGATCGTAGGTATCGAGTACATACCCGGCCAGGACCGGCCCAACCGCAAAGGGGATGATCCAGGAGAAGCCGTGGATGGCCATATAACGTCCGCGCATATCTTCTGGAGAAAATTTGGCAACCAGCGCCTGTCCCATGGGCGCGATTATCATCTCGCCAACCGTGATGATAATCATCGCCAGCACGAACAGGGAATAGATCGAAACGAACCCGTACAAGGCAAATCCGATCGCGTATAGCAGGGTTCCAGCAGCCATCATCAATAACGGCTTTTGATTCTCGATCCATCGCGTAATTGGGAACTGGAAGAGCACTACCATGGCAGCATTCAAGCTCAACAATCCGCCATAGCCCGATTCGGGAACATTGTATGTATCGCGCAGGAATACGCCTAAAGTGGTGTTCATATTCATATAAGTCAACACCATCAACATGGAAGCGCCAAGGAATAACATGAAGGTAGTATCTCGCAGTACTCGCAAGTAGCCGCCAAAGGAACCGGCCATACTCTCCTGGGGCGTATCGGGACTGGACTCGGGTTTTGTCTCCGGGAGGAGACGATATACCAGCGCAGCGGTGATCAAGCTGATAACTGCATCCGCGATAAAGAGAGCCAGGTACGACCGGGCAGCTAGCAAACCGCCAATCGCCGGACCAATCACAACCGACAGATTGAAAGCCACGCGGAAAATACCAAATCCCTGGGCGCGTTTTTTCTCGGGCAGAATATCGACGATCATGGCCTGACGGGCCGGGCCAGACGTCTCCGACAAAATTCCCGAGAAAAGTGCCATAAAAAAGAAAACCGTGTAGGTATTGACAAATCCCATCCCCAACGTGCTCAGGGAGGAGGCGATCAAACCAAAGATAATGATGCCCTTGCGGCCAAGACGGTCTGTCAACGCACCACCGAGCATGGACCCGATAAAACTGGAGAATGAGAAGGCAGCAAACAACACGCCCACCTGGGTCATGCCGATGTCAAATTTCCTGGTCAGGTAGAGAGCAAAGAACGGGAACAACATCGCGCCACCGACCCGGTCGATGAACGTGATCACGATCAGGGTCCAGAAGGTACGGGGGTACTCGTAAAAAATTTCTCTAGCTTTGTCCAACCGGGTTTGCATTCTTAGCTCCAGGTAGGCTCAGGCAATCTTCACACGACATAAAACGATAAACAATCTAATTGTTGTTTCATTGTTCTGAAGCCATTATAGCTATTAATTATATTATGTCAAGTTAATTATTAATTATTTAAAATTAAAACTTAATAATATCAATAAGCGATTGTGTTTCTCCGCCAGGCTGGAGAAGTAACTTTCATAGGACATACGCAATCCGCAAAACGACACCGAAAATAACTTTTTCCGTTAACAATGAAACTTCTGTTTTATCGAGGTACATTAGTGTGAAGTTATTACGATAGCACACTACCGATAGCACCTTGAAAACCGAGACAATAGCCATATTCG
>JBAVJG010000285.1:0-2712 GCA_049687655.1 Anaerolineales bacterium
GAAATGAAGTAATAATAGCCTAATCCACGTGTGGATATTCTTCGGTTTTTGCTCGTGCCAAATTTTGACGCCAGTAATAATATCCTAGCAAGGCGATCAAGATGGCGGGGGCAATTCCAAAGGTAAATACATTTTTGCGCGCCGGATCAAATGTCCTAAACGTGAATAGCCATAGAAGGAAAAGAGAAGCTACATAGACAAGAATGGTCTCGACGCCGATCTTGATCTCGGCCCAATCCTCGGCGAAGTACATGGTAGCCGCAAACACGCCGCAAGCCACAGGCCAGGCCGCCATCACACGTGCATCGAAGGGTAAGATCGGCCAGGGCCAGCGGGTATCCGCAAAGGCCGGGTTCAAGAACAGGACACCACCCAATCCGATACCCACTATGAAGATAAACATGAACAGGTTTTTCAGGCCCGGCAAGATGGGACCTTCTGAAAGCTCCGTTGGAACCACGTCCTTGCTCTCCGTGTTGTGCGGTTCTACCAGCATCAAGACCAGCGGTTCAGCGGTGTACGCCAACACCCAGATATGAGCGACGATGATGTTCGTTTCCCAGTTCATCTCGTCAATGTGCCAGAATGTAGCAAAGAACAAGACAGCCAGAAAAGCGAAGTTGCCCCAGCGACTCCAGCGCAGACGCATCCAGTCTTTTTGACGCCATAGATGGAAACCGAAAAATGTCCGCAGGGCAAAGGAGGCACCGATAAAACGCGCGGACTCGACCGGGATGATCGGCCAGGCAAATCTATCGCCCCATTCCGGGAAGAATACCAGCCAAATCACGAAGGACAGCGCCAGCAAAAATTGTGTCAAGCCAACACGAGTAATAGCGGACGGTTTCGGATACAACATTAAAGCCTCCTTACAATCGCGGGGTTTGCAGCAACCTATAAAATTTATAGGAATTACGCAGTTCGCGTAACTCCTGATCTACATAAACGGTTTCCCAATCAACTCCAGTTTAAGGCGCATCTTGACATCGTTATCCACAAACAGCGCGCCGTGATGCTGGTGCACCGGGTGAATGTCCGCGCCTTCCAGAATTGCACTATTTTGAGGGACTGAATCATCTCCTGTCGTCCGGGTCAGATAGGCAAAGTTTGAAAACCTGCCATCCTTCTTGCGGTGCAGATTGATCTCGTCGATGGTCTTATGTCCGTACCCGAAGATACAGGTGGTTGGCACGCTGGTCTTCATTCCAAGTTCCTTCTTGAATTCGCGTGCCAATTCCCAGAGCGGCCATTGTTCTTCAGACAACCAACTTTTATCCTTCATAAAATTGAAAGGCTTTTTCTGCTGGTCTCTTCCCCAGGCAAAGACCGGTAAAATCTGATAAGCAGTGGGGTAGGTGGCGATCACCTTCCGCAAGGTCTCGCCCATGATGCCAAAAGGCAGGACGCCGGGCCCGAACATGAGACTGGTAACCCCAGCTGGTGTCCCGTAATGCGGACCACCCATCAGAATTAACCGTTGGACTTTTTCCTTACCTCCCAAGCGCTCTACATAATAGCGGCTGACCAGGGTGCCCAGGCTGTGACCAATCAATTTGATGGAATGGGCTTCTAAACTCTCAATAAAACGCCCCAGTTGCCGTGCCGATAGGCGAATGTCCTGGCGCCAATCATAGGCGAATTCGAAGAAATCTTTTCCACGCTCGTATCCCAGGTCTTGCACCAGATAATCCCCAAGACGACTATATTGTTCCATTTTAATCAGGTTTGGAACAATAACCACCTCTTGCAAGATTCCGCGCGGTTCGATCCCAGGTTCGCCGGGATATTTGAACAGCTCCGGTTGCTTCAGGAGCAGCTTCAGGTTTGGCCAGATGCGCGTATCCCCATGCCAGAGTTCAGAGCCCATGATTCCCGGCACGAACACAACCGGCGTGCGTTTGGGCAGCTTGAACGTGGTTCCGACAATTGTCAGATTTTCAGCATGAAATCCGCGTTTGTAGATGAGATTGGCAAAACCGACCCGCAGCAGCATGCCATCTTCAAGAGCCACTTCATCGGTTTTCGCTCCATTTACCCAGATGCCGTTACTACTATCCAGGTCTTTGATTTTAAATGTGAGATGGTGACGCGTAATGCGAGCATGTGTACGCGACACACTGGGATGGTCGAGAACGATGTCATTTTCCGGTGCGCGCCCGATAGTGAGCGCATCGATCTTATCGTCGAGATCGATCTCCCAGGTGTTTTCCGGTGTGTGGACAACCAGGCGGTCGACGTCCGTCCTGTTGAGCGAAATTGGCAGCGAAATTTCTGCGATGGTCTGATTCAGATCTGTTTCGGTTTCGATTTTCGTCACAGCAAGTTCTTGAATGGGATCAACTACTTTGTAATGTAATTGATTGTCCCCTAGCGTGATGACATCCCCGGGCCCCACCTGCGATTCGGTCACCTTCTCATCGTTCAATTTGGACCCGTTGGTTGATCCCAGGTCAACCAGCTTGATTCCACCATCGTTGTCCACCTCAATGCGAGCATGCATCCGCGACACTTTGAAATCTTCGAGCACAATATCATTCGTGGGATCCCGCCCAAGCGTGATCTGCGATTTAGATAGTTCAAATTCCTGCTTGCCCCCATCAGGCAGGCTCATTTCTAGAAAACCGTACGCTTCCTGCATTAGTCCCTCTTCCTTCGCGTGTGTATGATCCGGCTTTGTTGCTTAATCTTGCTCCTGCTAATTGAAAACTGGCC
>JBAVJG010000286.1:0-4537 GCA_049687655.1 Anaerolineales bacterium
GCGTACGCACGCTCACACCCAAATCCGGGAATCCTAGAGGATGACAGTCAGTTTTTAACCACCACCCCAAAGGTTGCTTTTTCGCCATCGAACTCATCTTCAGCTTTGGCCGCGTCGGAGGGTGGCGCTTCGAACTTGAGCGTGAGGGTAAGTGTCTCACCGGTGATGTACTCTTTATGCGTTTCCACCGCGGACCTCAGGCCCGGGGAGGCCTCTACATAAAGCTCAATCCGGTCAGCCACATCCAGGTCGGCGCTCTTGCGCAGGTCCTGCACGCGGCGGACGAACTCACGGGCCAGGCCTTCTGCTACCAGTTCGGGCGTCAGGTCGGTCACCAGCGCGGCCACGTAAGCGCCGTCTTCCGCTACGGCAAAGCCTTCCCTGGCCTGCGCCCTGACTTCGACTTCATTCGGCAGAATCTCATACTCCTGGCCATCCGCCAGGACGTCGATCGATTGTCCGGCCAGCATGGCAGTGGCCACTTCTTCGGGATTCATCGCCAGGATGGCTTTGCGAATAGCAGGGAATTTGTTGCCATATTTTTGCCCTAGCTGCTTGGGGAGGGGTTTGACCTCATGGGAAACAGCCTCTTCGCTGGCATCCAGCAGCCGCACGGTTTTGACGTTCAATTCATCTTCGATCAATTCGGCAAATGCAGTGACGGCTTTGCCCTCTAGCGCGCTGCCAACCGCGAAGGCGGCTTCTGCCAACGGCTGGCGTACCTTGCGCTCCGCCTTCTGGCGCGCGGAATGCCCCAGCGAGACCAGTTTGGTCACAACGGCCATATCGCGGTTCAGTTCTTCGTCGATAAAGGCATCATCATAAGTCGGCCAATCAGCCAACGAGACAGACTCGGGTGCGAACTGATCGACGCTGCGGACCAGGTTCTGGTAGAGTTCCTCGGCCAGGAAGGGCATGGCGGGCGAAAGCATCTTGGCAACCGTCACCAGGGCCGTATAAAGGGTCTGGTAAGCGGACTGCTTGTCCGAGTCTGATTCGGATTTCCAGAAGCGGCGGCGCGAACGGCGCAGGTACCAGGTCGATAGTTTCTCGACAAAGGCAGCAATTGGCCGGGTCGCGTTGGGCGCGTCGTAGTTTTCGTACGCACCCGTCACATCGCGAACGAGCACGTTCAACTCCGAAAGCAGCCAGCGATCGAGCTGGTTATCACTCCAGGTGCGCGTGACCAGAGTGGGCTTGTCCAGGTTGGCATAGGTCACAAAGAACGAATACACGTTCCATAATGTGAGCGTGAAGTCGCGCACCACCTCGCCAACCAGGTCGCTAGAGAAGCGACGTTCTTGTCCGGGCGGGCTGGCCGTATATAGATACCAGCGGAAGGCATCTGCGCCCTGGGCATTGAGTACTTCCCAGGGATCGGCGATATTGCCCAGGCTTTTGGACATCTTGCGGCCTTCACCATCCAGGATCAGGCCCAGGCAAATTACGTTTTCGAAACAGACTGCATCGTTGAGCAGGGTGCTGATGGCATGTAGCGAATAGAACCAGCCGCGCGTTTGATCGACCGCTTCGCAAATGTAATCTGCGGGGAATTGCTCTTGAAACTTATCGTGGTTCTCGAACGGATAGTGCCATTGCGCGTACGGCATCGAACCGGAGTCGAACCAGACATCGATCAGGTCGGGAATGCGTTGCATGTTGCCTTTATCACATTCCGTGCACTTCCAGGTGATCTCGTCCACGTGCGGACGGTGCAGGTCCAGGTCTGTCAAATCCCGGCCGGTGTTTTCGGACAAGGTTTTGATGGCCCCAACGGCTTCGGTGTGGTTGCACTGGTCGCATTCCCAGAGCGGCAATGGCGTGCCCCAGTAGCGTTCACGGGACAAGGCCCAATCCACATTATTCTCCAACCAGTTACCAAATCGGCCCTCCTTGATATGCTCGGGCACCCAGTTGATGGTGCGGTTCAATTCAACCAGGCGGTCCTTGAACTGGCTGGTGCGGATGTACCAGGCATCGCGCGCATAATACAGCAAGGGCGTATGACAACGCCAGCAGAACGGGTAGGTATGTGTATACGTTTCGACCCTAAATAAAAGTCCGCGCGCGCGTAAATCTTCGGTGATGAGCGGGTCGGCTTCTTTGACCCACATCCCGCGCCAGGGTGTCACTTCGGGCACAAAAGCGCCATCCGGTTGGACGGTCATCAACACAGGCAGGTCATATTCCAGCGACATCTGCATATCTTCGGCGCCGAAGGCGGGCGCGATATGTACCAGGCCGGTACCGTCTTCGGTTGTCACAAAGTCTGCCAGCACCACATAGTGGGCAGGTTTTTCGGGCGGCATGAATGTAAAGAGCGGCTTGTACTTCTCACCTTTGAGCTTCTTACCCTTGAAAGTATTCAAGACCTTTACTTCTTCGTCCGAGAAGATCTTTTCGAGCAAACTCTTGACAAGGATCAGCTTTTCCGTAGAACCATCTTCGCTTTCACGCTCGACCGTGACGTATTCTTCATCCGGGTGAGCAGCTACGGCCACGTTGCCGGGCAATGTCCAGGGTGTGGTCGTCCAGACCAGGAGCGAGGTATCCGGTTTGTCGACCAGGGGCATACGGATAAAGATCGAAGGGTCGGACACTTCTTCGTACCCGAGGGCAACTTCATGGTCCGAAAGAGGCGTACCGCAACGCGTGCAATACGGTACGACCTTATAGCCCTTGTATATCAAATCTCTGTCGTAGAAATTCTTCAGAATATTCCAGACCGATTCGATATAGTCGTTGGTAAAGGTCACGTACGCACTCTCCAGATCGACCCAGAAGGCGATGCGGTCGGTCAGGCGTTCCCAATCCTGAATGTAATCGAAAGCGGACTTGCGGCACTCCTCGTTGAACTTGGCGATACCGTAGGCCTCGATATCCTGTTTATTGGTGAAGCCGTGCCGCTTCTCGACCTCGATCTCAACCGGCAGTCCGTGCGTATCCCAGCCGCCGCGGCGCGAGCAGTGATAGCCGCGCATGATCTTGTAGCGCGGGAACATATCCTTGAAAGCGCGCGCCAGCACATGATGCACGCCAGGCTTGCCGTTGGCGGTTGGCGGGCCCTCGTAGAAGACATACTCGGGGCCGCCCTCGCGCTGCTCAACGGTTTTCTTGAAGATGTCATTCTGTTTCCAGAACCTGAGAACACCTTCTTCCATCGAGGTGACGTCTAGCCTGGAAGATACTGGTTTGAACATGGTTGGTCTCCTGGTGTGTGTCATTGCGAGCCCCGCTGGTTGAGTACCGCGAAGCGGAGTATCGAAACCGAGGGGGGTACCCTTTCGGGCACTTTGGCAATCTCCCGTAATCACGAGATTGCCCGTCCTGGCAGCGGGCCAGGGCTTCGTCGGGTCGCGAGCCTCCTCGCAATGACAGATAAAATAAAAACGCTCATCCCAACAGGGACGAGCGCGATGCCCGCGGTACCACCCTGATTCTTGCACTCGCCGTTTAAGGCTCGCAAGCTCTCAGTAGAGTACGGCCTTCCGGCTTATACTCCCATCCTTATAACGGTGAACGACTCCGGCTTTCCTACTCTCACTTAGATTTCAGATCGCGGCTCCGGGAGGATTTTCGACCCATTTGGCTGACCCGGCTCTCACCGCACCCGGGCTCGCTGCCAGCATGGACGGGTGTACTCGTTCCCATCATGGCCTTTGCCGATTTCGTCGTATTATACTCAATGTAGGTCGGATTGGCAATCCAACTTACAAAATAGCAGCAATTTAAATATGTCGTTGCGAGCGCCCTTCGCGAAGCAATCTCCTCGCTAAAATGGGAGACTGCTTCGCGCGGAGCGCTCACAGTGACACTTTACGAAGATTCAAGCGTGAAAACCGTGATCTCGGGCCGGCAATTGAAACGGACATAGGGCGGCGTCATGCCCACACCCCGGTTCGTATATTGGTACATATCCTTCACCTGATACAAGCCCGAAGGATATTTATGAGCCATGCGCGGCAATACCGGCGCTCCGATAAAAGGAAGGACTACCTGGCCGCCATGGGAATGTCCTGAAAGTTGCAGATCAAAACGGCCGGTTCCGGCGCTGTAATCCGCATAATCAGGCTCATGTACCAGTACGATCGCACAGCCCTCGTCAGGAAGCAGAGGCAGCAATTTAGACATGCGCGAATGGTATACCAAAGCATCGTCTATGCCGGCAAAGTGAAGTGTATGGTTGCCCCGCACATAAGTATGGATAGAATTCCGCAATACCTTGATACCGGCCTGGTGCATCATATCAACAACCAGATTGGGGTCCAACCAGTAATCATGATTACCCAAAACACCCAAAGTGAGAGCACGATCCGTAATCAATTTCAATGCGCCGGCCATCCCGTCCAGTTTCTCGACAAGGCCTGGAAAATAATCATAGCCCATGACAAAATCGCCGGTAATGACGACAATATCGGCGGATTGCGCGAGCACCAGGCGCGCAATATCGTACAGACGCTCTGTTGTCATCCAACCGCCAAAGTGCAGGTCGCTGATCTGCGCGATTCGCAAGCCCGAAAATGATTTGTCCAGACGC
>JBAVJG010000287.1:0-5243 GCA_049687655.1 Anaerolineales bacterium
CTCCGGACTTTCCCCTTCCCGTTCTAAAACCCTCTCTTCTACATCCTATGCAGACCGATCCAGTGTACGCAAAACACCCCGCGCCGAACGGTTCCTGGCTGGGCGCTGTGGCGTTCGAGGATGGGAATGTCCTGCTGCTGGGCGCGCTGGGATTGGACGCCCACGTAGCTCTCCATGAGGCCCAGCTGCATGGCTGGTACGAAACAGGCGGCGGGGATTGGTTCGTCGGCTACGGGGACGAGGGTTCGGTGTTCGCGCGCTACGCTGAAACCCTGGGCGAACGCCTTGGGACAGCGCCCGGGCTGCGTGCCCCGCATCGGGAAAAGCCCACACCGCGTGTATGGTGCTCGTGGTATAGCCTGTACACCGCCATAGACGAAGAACTGCTGCAGCGCATATTTGACGAACTGGATGATCTGCCCTTCGAAGTGCTGCAAGTGGACGACGGCTGGCAGGCAGGCATCGGGGATTGGGAAGCCAACCAAAAGTTCCCCTCCGGGATGCAAGCGCTGGCTGCCGGCATCCGCGCCACAGGCCGGACCCCGGGCCTGTGGCTGGCGCCCCTGCTGGCAGTCCCACCCTCGAAATTATTCCGCCAGCACCCTGAATGGCTGCTGCGTGACGCCGACGGGAAACTCGTTTCTGCCGGCTTCAACTGGGGCCAGCCGCTGTATGCGCTGGATACGACCCATCCCGAAGTTTTGGATTGGCTGGGGGCGCTGATGAAGCAGGTGCGCGCCTGGGGCTTCGACTACCTGAAACTGGACTTCCTGTACGCGGGCGCGCTGCCCGGGGTACGCCACGTGGACATGCCCCGCGAAGCCGCCTACCGCCAGGGATTGGGTGTCATGCGTGAGGCCCTGGGCGCTGACGCTTACCTGCTGGCCTGCGGCGCGCCCATCCTGCCCTCGCTTGGTCTGTGTGACGCCATGCGTGTCGGGCCGGATGTGGCCGGGGAATGGGAGAGGTATTCCAACGCTTCCCTGCTCTACAACCCGACCACCCCCGGAACCCGGAATGCCATCCGCACCACGCTCAATCGCTTGTGGCTGAGCCCGCTGGTCGCTATCGACCCGGATGTGGTTTACTTCCGCTCGCAGCATACCTCTCTCACACCCGATCAAAAGCGTATGTTACAAGACCTGGCGCTGGTCTGCAATTTCAAGGGGGCATCCGACCTGCCCCAATGGTTACGCGCAGACGAACGCGAAGCGTTACAAGCCTTCCTGGAAGCCGAGCCGCAGATCAAGCGCATGGGCCGCTATACATTCCGCCTGGAGGGCCGCGAGGTGGATTTCAGCCCCGCTATGCCGCTTCCCCGTCCCCCACGCGGGTTGGCTTCACTGGGAAGCGGCTTCGTGGGCTGGTTGGGGAACCAGCGCTGGGCGTTGAAATTGTTAGATCGTTTAAGGAAAGGGTCGCTGAAAAGAACTATTGACAACTCGCAAGCTGAAACAAAACGCCAACATTATCGAGCTTGAAGTGCAAGTGAAATACAGCCGATCGTAGGGAATTGATTGGTTCCCATCTCCACAAAATTCGAAATTCCATCCTTATCCGGGTCTCCATCGGGACCATTTTCCCCATTGGGATCATCGGGTCTTATACAATGGCTGATTTCCCAATAATCGGGCAAACTGTCCTGGTCGGTATCGGAGTTATGGGGATTTGACCGGTATTCATATTCCAGAATATTGGTGACCATATCGTGATCCGGGTCACCATCTGCGCCATCCTGCCCTTGCGGCATATATGGTTGCAGCCCATTTTCAAGTTCCCATCCATCGGGAAGCCCATCTCCATCCGAGTCTTGAGTTAAGGGATTGGTACCTATCTCTATTTCTTCCCCATTCGTCAAGCCGTCGCTGTCCAAATCCCCATCCTCCCAATTCGTTGGATCGGTATCATTATTGATTTCCTGCCTGTCATCCGTGCCATCACCATCCGTATCCCGGTTGCGGGGGTCGGTCCTTGCTTTCCATTCTTCTTTATTGCTTAGCCCATCAAGATCGGGGTCTCCACTGCCGCCGTTCTCTCCACCAGCATCGTTTGGATTAAACCCGTATTCGACTTCCCATCCGTCCGGCAATCCGTCCCCATCGCTGTCACTTACAGTTGGATTTGTGTGATGAACGGCGATCTCATCATTGTCATTCAACGTATCTCCGTCGCTGTCTTCCTTATTCGGTTTTGTCCCGCGTTCGTGTTCTTGCCAATTATTCAGGCCATCACCATCCGGATCTCCCACGGCCCCCTCAGCACCGTTGTTGTT
Source organism: Anaerolineales bacterium (assembly GCA_049687655.1). Classification (GTDB taxonomy): domain Bacteria; phylum Chloroflexota; class Anaerolineae; order Anaerolineales; family Villigracilaceae; genus JAABUE01. The sequence continues at coordinate 2,273 of JBAVJG010000287.1, forward strand.
GAGTGGATCCAGCTTATTGTCAAGTTCCCATTTATCGGGAAGTCCATCTACGTCCGTATCCATACTGTTTGGATCGGTACCACTCTCGCATTCCTCTTTATTGTTAAGCGAATCTCCATCACGGTCACCGTTAGGACCCTCCAGGCCGATTCCAAGCAGCGGATTCAGGCCGTATTTTCGTTCCCAATCATCGGGGAGGCCATCTCCATCGGAGTCAGGGAGATGAGCTTCGGCCATAACGGCATCAATTTGAAATTTTCCCCCAGCGGCGCTCAAACGGACGTAACGGTAAGGAGCAGGGGAGGCAGCATAGATTACGAGGGTGCTTTTGATCCCTGACTTTAACAGGACTTCCTTTTGTTCAATGGTAAAGCGCCCGCCATTCTCCGCTTCTCTTATGAACTCCAGGACAATCCGGGTGTCTTGTGCCACCTTGTAAACCAGATCCAGATCTCCAGTTCCTTCCTGCCCCTCACCCATGTCCAAAAGCAGAGATTTTCCGCCCCCCCTTCCAATCTCCGCGTAGCTCTTATCCGGAGCACCAAGGGCAGCCTCTGGGGCGATGATTCCATCCATAGCGCTTGCAACCCCATCCGCAAAAGGATCCGGGCCTTCTGGTTTGTCTTGGAAATCATTAAACCCCCCCATGCCAATGATCAGGATCAAGATGAGGACAAATAAGAGCAGGGTGAGTAAACGCATAGGGTATTCTCCAAAAGAACCAATTCAGCACTGGTATAACCCTAAACGCAAGATTCGAACAAATTCCGTTATTTGAAAATCAGCCTGTCGTATACCTGTCGTATATTACGCACCTGCGGCCTGCCGGGTCGTCGTCTCTCTGAGTCTATGTGATGCCATGCGCGTTTGCCCGGACGCATAAATAAAAGCGTTTGCTGGCTGACCTGGCGCTGGTCTGCAACTTCAACGCCACTTCTGACCTGCCCCAGTGGCTGGGCGCAGACGAGCGAGAAGAATTGCGCGCCTTCCTGGAAGCAGATCCGCAGATCGAGCGCACGGGTCGCTACACCTTCACGATCGATGGCCGCAAAGTAGACTTTAGCCCGGCCATCCCGCTGCCCCCTCCCCCGCGCGGTTTGGAGACGCTGGGAAGCGCCTTCCTGGGTTGGACGTCAAACCGCTCTTCATCGAGCCGGGCAGTCCCTGGGAGAATGGCTACATTGAATCGTTCAACGGCAAGATGCGAGATGAGTTGTTGGCTGGAGAGATCTTTTATTCCCTGAAGGAGGCACATGTATTGATCGAGATCTGGAGAAAGCAGTACAATACGGTCAGACCACACAGCGCACTGGGATATTGCCCCCCGGCTCCAGCAGCGATCGTCATCCAACCTGCTCAGATCCAACCGGTTGGACTAACTTTGTAAGTGGTACAAAGACCGGGGGCAGGTCACGCAAAAACAGGGCAGGTGGGCTTTTCTTCCATATTCTTTCACTCTGCTATCAGTGATAGTGCAAACATTTCTTGTTATCCATCACCCTTTGAGAAGTTGATAAATAGATTGTACATGAAATTGGAGAGGGGAACAATCGTATCTTCGTTGCGATTCATTCCATGTGAGACAGTATTATTTTCCGTAAGGGTTTCCCCAAAGCTTTTATGCAAGGGGACAGTCATCTCGTAGATGACTGTCCCCTTGCGATCCTGCGCTTATCTCATGGCTGTTACTCCGCTTCTTTCTATCCAAACACCTTCCCCTCAATCCTTTCCGTGGCGTGGTCCGGGAGGTCCAGCGTGCTCATCCTCACCCTTCCAGACCTGACAGGTTTACAAAACCTGTCAGGTCTTCTACTCATCATCCACAAAATCTTTGTCTTCGCCAACATCCAAATTTATCTGATGCGCGTTCAACAATTCCCCCACATCCCCAAACCATTCTCTGACAACATCCCTTTTTATAAAAGTTGCCTGATCCCCCATAAAAATACCGTAAGACGTATACGGCCAATCCCTGTAATCTTCGATCAGGCCGTGCCGCTGCGGGTTCTGGTGGATATAGATCAGCAGGCGGGCAAAATAATTATTATCCTTAACCGGTATCCGTTTGAAAGGCCGCTCGAACAGCGGACCAGTCCGCCCGTAGGCTTTGTTGATGGACTTGGCGTATGCGTTAAATAGGTTGGAGAATGCCTGGCTGGCGGGCTTAAGACCTGACAGGTCTCGCCCCTCCACTCCGTTACGGGGTGCTACGCAAAGACCTGTCAGGTCTTTCACTTTTACTTCGGCCAACATATGAAAATGATTCGGCAGCAAACAAAAGGCATACGTATCCGCCACCGGCTGGATGTGCTTGAGGTATAGATTGATAAAGTATTCGTAATTGCGTCTTTCCTTGAAGATCGTTTCGCCGTTTACACCGCGGTTGAAGATGTGGTAGATCACACCGGGGTGCAAAGGCGCCTGTCCAGACCTGACAGGTTTTATATGTTGACTTGCCCGTCGGTTTGGGCCAGGAGAGAAGTTGTTTTGTTCAGTCACCTTGGTACCCGAAACCTGTCAGGTCTATATGTTTGACGGTCACATGCCCGGGCAGGTCGCGCGCGGCGACGGTCACGCGCAATTTGTTGACAGCAGCCTGCCCTGTGGAGTACTCCCACCACAGGGCGCCCACATCCTGCGCTTCGCCTTCCTCCAGAAGCGTGCCAGTCTCGTCGCTAATGCTCACCTTCATCCCTTCTACTTTGATGTCATCTTGCGCTCGTACGCGAATAGTCCGGCCATCCCCGTTGACCCAACCACTTAAGTCGATCTCCAGGATCTCCGGCGGGTGCAGCCAGTCCGCAATGGCCACGTTATAGGAACACCTGGCCGTTCCCTGCGCCTTCTCGATATAGACCGGGTTGAGCTTCTGCGTTCTCGCGTAAACAGCCGCCTCCCGGAAAGCCTGCTGCCGAGCCAGTTGTGCCGGGCTGAATTCTCGATCCTCACGAAAGGTGGGTTTCTTGCAGAC
>JBAVJG010000288.1:0-3065 GCA_049687655.1 Anaerolineales bacterium
GACTCATCCCTTGATGAAATGCTGGACAATGAAGAGATACCAGTTTCGCCGAGCATTCTGGAGGATCCGAGCGTAACGCCCGAGCAATCTGCGGAACGGGCTGACATGCTTGAGCGCGTCCGCCGCGTGATCGACGAGGAGCTAACCGATCGTCAGCGGCGTGCTATCATCATGCTTGGTTTGCAGGGCATGCCCATGGAAGAAGCAGCCAAGCGTTTGAAAACCAACCGTAACGCACTTTACAAACTCTTACATGATGCACGTTTGCGTTTGAAGCAGCGCCTGCATACAGAAGGACTGGATGCTCAAGAAGTCCTTTCAGCTTTCGAGAGTGTGTAAGAAAGTCTCTGACTCTCACGTCATAATTATGGCCCTTATGAACTTGAAGCATTTTTTCAAAAAAGTAATCCGGCGTTTGCGCGGCGAATCTGAATTCCCTGAAGAAGCAGTTGTGGATTTAATGCACCGCCTGCAAAAAACGCACGACGAAGAACTTTCCTGTGACGAAGTATTTGCATTGGTGGACGAATACGCCGAAGCCAATCAACGCGGCGAAGATGTCACCAGTCTAAAACCGCTTATCCGCCGCCATCTGGACATGTGCCGTGAGTGTGACGAAGAGTATCGAGCTCTGCTGCGTGTTTTGGAAGGCGCGCAAACCAAGTAGCCCCCTGATAAGTCAACAGGCTGCCTCTCGGCAGCCTGTTTTTATTTTTGGAACAATTTCTCGCCAGCCCGGATGGGCACCTTCAAACGATTCTCCGGGGGAGTCAGCGGACAGGACCACATCTCGTTATAAGCACAGTAGGGGTTATAGGCCAGGTTGAAATCCACCAGGAAACGGTCACCAGCCAGAGGCTCCGGCTCGAGGTAGCGTCCGGCAGGGTAGGTATCTTGGCCGGCCAGTGCGTCGACAAAGGGCAGGAAGTAACCGTGGTCGCTGGAATAAAGGGTCAGCTCGGCTTCCTGTCCGTTCACCGGAAATTTGAATTTCCCGTAGCGGTTATAGGTCTGGGTCTGGCCCGTCGAAGTCTGTATGACAACCTGTTCCTGGTCGGTGAACTTTTCGAGCTCGACTTCCAGCTTCATATCCGGGTTTTCGTCAAAATAATCCAGTCCGTGGAAATCTCGTCTTTGTTCGGGAGTCAGCGGGCTTTGCGGGTGGCTGGCAAAGAAATCGTCTTTGCTGGCGCGAAATTCATCTAATTGATTCATTCAACCTCCAATATCTCCTGGTCAGGACTTAAGCAGTCGAATGTGAGAGGGCTGCGTACGTCCTATAGTTAATGACCACCACTCCCAAAAATTTCTTACACAGAAGCGGGAATTTCCGTGCCGATCCGGACCTTCCCATAATAAATAATTGGAGAATGGCAAAAGACCGGTTTGCAAACAACGCCAGGTGCTCTTGCCTTTTCATACATCTTATGCTATTTTTACCGATAACAGGAGTTTCTCATTTATGACCGAAGACCAGAAGACAGTCATCGTCGTCGAAGACGAGCCGGATGCCGCCGAACTGTTCGCAGAAATGATGCGCGTCAGTGGATTTCGGGTGCTGAAGACGTACAGCAGCACCCCGGCCATTTCCCTGATCGCCAAAGAGCGTCCGGATGTCGTCATCCTGGACATCATGATGCCTGATATTTCTGGTCTGGAAGTGCTGCGCTACATGCGCCGCGATCCGCAATTGAAGTCCATCCCTGTTATCGTCGTTTCAGCGCGCAGTATGCCCTCCGACATCAAGGAGGGCTTGGAAGCCGGCGCCACCATCTACCTGACAAAGCCGGTTGGTTATTTGGATTTGAAAAAATCCGTCGATCAGGTCATACAAGAACCACAATCTGACAATTCGAACATGGAACTGCCAACCTGATCCATGAGCTTATTGCGCGCATTCATCGCCGTTGAAATCCCCCCTGAAATCCACCAGGCAATCGAAAAAAAAACGGCCTCGATAAGAGCTACACTCAACAAGTCATTGGTACGCTGGGTACCAACCGGCAATGTCCATTTGACGTTGAAATTCCTGGGCGATGTCTCGCCCGCCAACCTGGAGATGCTGGCACAGATGCTCAACCTGGAGGTCAGCCAGCACCAGGTTTTCGAAATGGAATTCGGGGGATTGGGAGCCTTTCCCAACCTCAGGCGACCGAGCGTGATCTGGATCGGGATCCAGGCCCCGGCCGGGCTCGCAGCGCTTCAACACGGGATCGAAGCTGCTGCCGCTACACTGGGATATCCCGCCGAAAAGCGCCCCTTCTCCCCCCACCTGACGGTCGGGCGCGTCAAGCAAAAGGTCGGTTCGGCTGATATGCAAAAGATCCGCACTGCGCTGGAGGAGACGCAAGTCGGCTCCCTGGGAACCGCCCGAGTGACCGCCGTGCATCTCTTCAAAAGCGACCTGAAACCGACCGGCGCGGTGTATACGCGATTGAATTCTGCGCCGTTAAAAACTTAATATTCTTCCTGAGCGAAGGGCGTAGCCCGAAGTCGAAGGATGTTAGTATATGCAAGGCCCATCGACTGCATTTCATTTCGCTCAAGGCCATATACTTACGAGGTGAATTCTGAACGCACTTGAACTGGCTCGCTCCATCGTGGACGCCCTGGAAGAAAAAAAGGGCGAAGATATCTTATTGCTCGATTTGAAAGACATCGCAGCCTTTACCGATTACTTCGTGATCTGCAACGGCACCAGCGACCGTATGCTGGACGCCCTGGCCGACTCAGTCCTGGAGGCCATGCGCAAACAACACAAGAAAAAAGGCCGCAAAGAAGGCGAAGCCCGCGATGGCTGGCTGGTGCTGGATTATGGCGATGTGGTCCTGCACATCTTCTCACCCGACCAGCGCAGCTATTACAAATTAGAAGAATTATGGATGGAGGGCAAGGTGCTGTTGAGGTTGCAATAAGAACTGATTGTGAAAAGATACCGAAAATAAAAAGGAGTCGAAATGCCAGCAGGCCCACCCGAAAAAATCGTCCCCCAATCCTTGAACGATTATCTTGAGGTCATGAGCAAGTCCGTTTTTCAATCCGGGATGTCCTGGAAGGTGATCGAG
>JBAVJG010000289.1:0-9094 GCA_049687655.1 Anaerolineales bacterium
AACCGGAAAGTAAACCTTGCCAAAAATATGTTTATTGACATTAACCAGCCTATTGATTAAATCTTCGACTTCGGTATCGTACCGTTTGGCAAGTTTTGTCAGGGCACGGGCATCATAATTGCCGTAATGGTAGATGGGGGCATCGGTGTATTGATTGACCACTTCCAAAAATTGCTGCCAAATCTGGGCTTCATCGTCAAGGGTATCAGCCCAAAAGGGGTGATAAGTTGTGGTGTCATTCTCACAGACCAGCAGGCCGATCAGGTAATAAAACTGTTGGTCGGGAATGCCCTCGATATCCAGGAAGAGTTCCACCGGTTGTCGAGTCAGTTCGGGTAATTCTTGCAAGTAGATTTTCTGTTCGCGAATTGCCAGGGCCTGCAACTCCGGTTTATGGATAGCAGGTGGCGGATTCTTGGTTCGTTTTTTGCGTTTTCTGGGTTTGAAGGTATAGGAAAGCTGCTTGACCGTGAAGAGCCCCTTTTTCTCGTACCCGTTGATAGCTTTCTGTGTCGAGATACCGTCCAGCAGGCTGAGATTATCTTCCTGGACTGCCTTTTCGCGACACATATCGTGAAACTGGCAGAGCGGGCAGTTTTTATTCAGAATTAAGGATGGGGATTCAGGCGTTTCTTCAGTAACCCATTCTTGTAATGGTTCAAGAAATGGGATGAGCGTTTTGGAACTATTTTCCAGCTTTACGCGATGTGACTTTCCATCCAATCCAACAATGCGGCCAGAGACAGGTTGCTTTTCTTGTACCAGTTCCAGAACATAGCTGACAAAGAATATTTCCAGCCGGTGTTCCTTCTTGATCGTGTGTGAACCCACCATGATGGTTGGTTCGTAGCTATAATGGCCAAAAGTTGAATGAGTTCTAACTTTGCTCAAAACCGCACAATTTGCAGAATACCCATCTGGGTCAAGTTTTGCGTTGACAAGATATGTGTGGTTCCCTTTTAGATTATTGAGGCTATAAGGCTGTACGTCAACATTTTCTTGGCGAAGAATATCAATGTAGTTGCGTTGGGCGATTTGTCGTTGTTTTTCAAGGATTTGTATGTACTCGTGCTGAGTTCCCCGCTTTTTTGTGCAAAGTAACAGATATGCTTTGTAAGGGCATTGAGAATAGCCCACCACTGCTTCGGAAGTAATAACTTTCTCCATCTTTGGCCTCCTAAAAATGCTGGTTAGCCTATTTTCATTGTATATGAAGAAAGTACGCGATGCAAATATTTTCCCCCACGCTGAATAAAAACGAAAAAACCTTTGTACCCCTTCGTGCTCTTCGTGGTTAATTTTCTTTTAGCAAAAAATTTCCATCCCCCAACAACCCATCTAAAATCACCTTGATCGCATCCGATTCCAATAATTCATCCAACCCAAACGATTTCAAACTGGTCTGCGTGGTGCGCACAGACGGCTCCAGGAACTTCTAAACGGCATGGGCGCTCACGCTAAAGAATTCAGGTATGCTTCTACAGCCTGCTTGAATTCTTCCGCCCATTGAAAAGATTCTCTGGCCTGCTCTTCTGTTACTTCTTCAGTCTCATCTCCATAGTGCCCAATCTGGCGGAGTTTTTGTGCATTAATGATATAGCGATGGAACTTGCGATCAAGCAGGCCAGTTTTTGCGAACTCTTTCGCATACGCTGCAACCACCGCAGAATGACTGGAATGAGTCAATCCCTTCGTCAGTAACAGAGCTTGAGCAAGATAGAAAAGCGTGTAATACGATTGTGCGGGAGTGTCAGAAATCTTGTGTAAATGGGGATTATTCAGGCCAGCGATCTTCAAAGCGAATGGCTAACTGATTGAGGATCAACGGCCAGTTTTGAATGGGAGCCGTCCATTTCTTGGTAATGTCCATCGTGGCCAGATAAAGCAATTTTCTCACAGCTTGCTCGGTTGGGAAAGAGCCCTTGTTCTTGGTCACTTTTCTTAATTGGCGATGATAACCTTCCACCGTGTTGGTGGTATAGATCAGGCGGCGGATTTCCTTTGGAAACTCAAAGAAGGTGGCCAAATCATCCCAGTTGTTTTGCCACATCGTCCCGATGTCCTTCGGGAGGAACGTACCGCGGCAGCGTACTTGTTCTTCCAGGTTTGCTCCAGTTTTTGCAGATTGGCTTCAGCTTCTTCTCGAGTTGCTGCCTGATAAACGGTTTTCAGGTCGGCGACAAATGCCTTGCGATCTTTCCAAACCACATACTTCAGGCTGTAACGGATTTGATGGATCACACAGCGTTGTACTTTTGTCTCCGGGAAAACAGACTGAATGGCATCCTTGAACCCCGTCAATCCGTCAATGGATGCAATGAATATATCCTGTACCCCACGGGTTTGCAGGTCCGTGACAACTGAGAGCCAAAAGTTGGCTCCTTCGCCGCCGTCTCCAATCCAATGGCCCAATGGTTCTCTGTGGCCGTCCAGATCAATGCCTATCACGTTATAGATCGCAATATTGGCGATCTTGCCATCCTTTTTGAGCTTGATATGGATGGCGTCCAGATACAGGATCGCATAGAGCTCTGCCAGGGGACGGTTTTGCCAGCCTTCCACCAGCGGCCAGACCTTATCCGTAATGGCGCTGATCGTTTCTGGCGAAACATCGATACCGTACAGCTCGGTCAGCAGATCTTGGATGTCTCTTGTGGACATCCCCTTCGCATACATGGCGATGACCTTCCGCTCGATCTCGTTGCTGTTCTTTTTCAACAGTGCTGATTGGAATTCACCGTTTCTATCTCGAGGCACTTTGATTTCTGCATCGCCGCCAGAAGTACGCACTTTGCGGGTGTAATGCCCGTTACGGTTATTCCCAGAATTGTGCCCCTCGGTGTCATAGCGCTCATAGCCCAGTTCGAAAGTCAGTTCTGCTTCCAGCATATCCTCGATTGTTTTTGAGAACAGCTTTGCAAAGAGGCCGTCTTTGCCATAGAAATCATCAATTGAAGTGGCTTTCCCTAATCCTTGAGCCACCTCTTCGGCACTGGGCATATGCGATTGTATGTCTTTCTTTTCAGAGTTCTTTTGCTTGTTCATTGGGTTTCCTTTCGGATTTTAGGATAACCCATTTACACACTTTTTCTTACACCCTCGGGTGATCTTTTCGATTGAGACCCGGAGCGGCACAATCCCATCTAGGTTTCTAAAGGTTCTCGTCTAATACCCAACTCAGGTCGTATCTAGGCACTTGGGCGTGATCTTTCTGATTATGAACGCCTCTCTCCTCAGCCGACAGTTGAGCATAGTGACCTTGGATGCCTGGCGCATCACATCCCATTTCCCAATTTGCATACCAGATGCCCAGCGCCACAGCCGCGTAGTAACGTGATTCAGTGACCGCATAGAAGTCGAACCTCTCCAGACGCAGCTCACCCTTATTCCCCCCCATGACTGCTACGCATCGCGTTGTTTGTCCATTGTAGGAGGATGGTGCCCACTGACATATCTCGTAGTTGCGTTCGAATCGGTTGAACGGATACGCTTCCAGGTTCAATGGTGTCTTGAAGTTCGCATCCGCGAAAAAGAGCGAGGAAAGTGGTAAGCGCCGGCGAAACTGTGCATTAAAGATACGGATGAACAAGGGTATATACCCAGATTTGTATCCAACAGCACACACGCAGATGATGTGATCCTCCTTCGGGTTGAAACGGTCACCTAAATGCCGCATGATACTTTTGTGATCTGCACCTGGCCCGATCCAACACGTCCCCAACCCCATGCGGGTTGCGTCCATGACGATCTTCTGTAAGCTTCTGCCCACGTCGATGACGGCGAGACGATCATATTTCTTCGGAGCAATTGCCACGAGGAACTCGGTCGCATTGACCGTCGGCCAGACGGTGAGCGGTGCGGAGACATATTCGAACCGCACAGAGGATGTGCCGAGCATGGGTGCTTCGCTGTAACGTTGCACGGATTCCATCAGTTCGTTGTAGTCGGCGGGGGTCAGCTTGCTGGTCTGGAACGAACGGCAGGAGCGTCTGGCCCGCATCAGGTCAAAGATTCCCAGACCATCGTTGCGTTTGGGGAGACGCTCAGGAAAACGCAGGCGGAACTTCACAGTGACAAGATCGAATGTGAACACTACCAACAGAAGTGTCCCGACAAAAACGAATAGATTTGCCACTCGTGTAACACCGAGAAGTCGGGTAATTCCAGCGATGAGAAAAAGTAGAAGCATGAAGGGCACAGGCAGCGTATACTGCAACCAACCAGTGAACTGTAGACGCATCTTTGCACGCACAACGTCGGCGGCCAGTTTTCTCAGGAAAAGGACAGGAATGCGCTCGAGAATTGCCCTCTCGTTTGCACCGAGACCTTGCATAACATCATTGCTTATTCGGGCGTTACTCTGATTCTTTAACATGAAAATACTCCAGTAAATTTTATTGCGTGTGTCCACTTACAATAAGTATAGCTCGCTTTTTATTGTAAGTCAATACTTGCTTATGGTAAAATAAATTACTAAGGAGTTAGAATGCCAAAGATTATCGATGAAACAAAAATATTCAGCGCTGCGCTCGATATTCTGGTTTCACACGGGTATGAGGGTGCAACCACCCAGAAGATTGCTGATATTGCTGGAGTGAATGAAGTTACCATCTTTCGTAAGTATGGTAGCAAAGCAAGCCTGTTCGAAAAAGTAATCGAACATCAACTTGCAGACACGCCGCTGAACAAACTTGTTTACACAGGTGAACTTGAAGCTGACTTGTTGGCGATCGTGGAAGCCTATGTGGAAACCAATGAGACTCACGGGAATATTATTCCGATCCTGCTTATCGAAATGCCGCGTTATCCAGACCTGCAGGGATCGTTCAATACGCCTTGGAAGAACATCCAGGCGATCATACAAACCATTCAAAGATATCAAAAACAGGGGCTGCTTAGGAACGAATCCCCGCTTGCCAGTCTCAGCGCTTTAATTGGTCCGATCCTGGTCGGTCAGATGCTGCGACATGCCAATCTTGGCTTCCCTGTCCCGGATATGGATGCAAGAGAACACGTGGATACTTTTTTGCATGGAAGGAAACAATAAAAGACGCCGGTCCGCGGGGTGGGGAAATTTACATGATACAATCGGACAGACAAAGTCCTAATTAAGCTCACAGTTGAGAAACCCTGTCCACGAAAGCCATCTTCATCCACGACAGATGGCTTTTTATATTCCCAGGAGAAAACTATGGAAATCACAAAGGATACCCGCGTTGCGGATATTCTCGAAGAATACGGCGATATCGCAGATGTTATGGAAGTCTTTGGCATCAAGAGGGTTGGGCGGTATTCCATCCGTGCGATGGCAGCCAAGGCAGTCACAGTCGAATGGGCGGCGCGCATCCACCGCGTGCCGTTGGATGAATTCCTTGGAATTCTCAATAAAGCTGTTTCATCAACAAAAGAAAAGACACAACCTACTAAAACAGCAAAAAGGAAATAACGAAACATGGCCAAGACCAAAGTAAAAATTTCGCGCTGGAGCACAACCGTGGTGATCCTGTCCCTGCTGTTATTCTTCTTCACCATTCCTCACACACTGGAAGATTTTGCGACAGGCGAGCCGGCTAAGGCGGGCATCCCGGCCGCGGTCATCTCGTATGTGATCGCGGGTATGTTCTCTTTGCAGGCACTGGCCCTATTCTGGACCGGTCGCCGGATGCATCGCAGCTACATCATCCATGCCTTTGTTGGTCTCTTCTGGCCGCTGGCCGCAGGCGTAGCCCAGCTACCGACGATCCTTTCAGGGAATCCCTACCGTACAGGATTTATCTCCGTGTTTTACGTGGGCGGCATGCTCCTGATCGGAGTTCTGCTTTTTATTGTCTCCCTGTTGGCACTGCGAACGAACACATCCAGGTAGGAACAATTATTCTGCACAAATCATGGGATTTGCCGATGTCACAAAGAATGCTTCTTTTAATCACTCTAGCAACCATAATATTGGCCGGTTGTAGTGGCAGTGTCAATAATCCGCCAATTATTTATTTGGTTTCAAATGGAGAGCTGGTAGATGGATTCCAGAGTTCTTATTGCTGGGATCAAGGCATAGGTGGAACTCTGTGCGTAGACTCGGTCGAACCTTTCTTCGAGAGCTCGACTCCGTTGGATGCAAGCGCACCCATCCGACTTCAGCTTGATTCGCCGCTTCCTGACGCAGTAACTCTGTCCCTGAGCAAAGAAGTATTTGGCGAAACTATCGTCTCTGAGAGCATGCCTGTAACCGAGTTTATAGAATGGTCACCGTCAGTCGCTCCGGGCGAATACATCCTGGATGTTCACGGCAGTTGGAAACAGGGTGACGTAACGTATTGGTTCAGTATCAACCTTGAGTAAGCGAACAAAAGGTGGGGTTAGCTTTTCGTCCCAATGATTTGCAGGTAATCTCGTGGCGAGACCAGGGTTTCATCCCCCGAACGGTTGTGCCTGTTAACTTCTTCGATCAGATCGCTCTTTAGATTCTCAACAGCATCCGGCTCCAAAGAGTCGGCTATTCTTTTCCATGGGGGGTAGCGTGTCAACATCGCGTCCGCATAAGCATCTGGAGAAGGGAAACGATACATCACCTGCATGGGCATTATGCTCAGTTCACTGAGCCTATCACCGAAAAGCGTTCGCAGACCGGCTTCATTTGTCCACGGATTGAGTGGTGGTTCGGGTGACAATGGCGGCGTATATCTGGAAAACACATCACTGATACGAACTTCCGTATTCGACCACCAGGTTGCCAGCCCAATTTCTCCATCTGCTTTGAGCACCCGCAGTAGCTCACTTACAGCCTGTTGCCTGTCCGGGGCGAACATAACCCCAAAAGTTGATAGGATTGCATCGAAAGATGCATCCGCAAAAGGAAGGTTTTCTGCATCCCCTTCCAGGAAACGGATGTCAACGTGTTCGGCTTTCGAACGTTCATCCGCTTGACCCAGCAGTTCCCACGCAAGATCGATCCCGGTCACACGGCAACCCCGGCGTGCTGCCGATATAGATGCATTTCCGTTCCCACAGGCGATGTCCAACACACGCTCAGTTGCGTGCAAATCCATTGCTTCGCAAAGGACCTCACTGACCCATTGCAAGTGATGGCTGGCAACAAAATAATCGCCGCCTATCCAGCCTCGCTTGGGACTTTTCTTCCCGCTATCTTTATCTGTCATTCCGATTCCGCTACCAGTAAATTCCCATTCCCAGTCTAGACTTTACTCAATCAAATCCACACCCTCACCTGTCTCCCCCATAACGGCCAAAAACCTGCGCTCGATGTCTGCGAGTACCGCCTCGATATCCTGGTCTTCCAGAAAAACCTGTCCACCGGCCATCCTTCCGTGTCCGCCGGCTTTTCCGGGCGGGACGACGAGTTGCTGGATAATCAGCCCGGCATCCTCACCCGATGGTCGGGTACGCAACGAGATTTGCAGGGTATCCCGGTGTTGCCCCATGCAAAGTGCGGCCTGGGCACCCCGCAGGCGGATGAGGATGTCCGCCATCTCGGCAGCGAAGTCGGGTTGTTCCATCGTTCCCAGGCGGGCAACAATGGCCTGACCATACAGGCGGGTTGCGTGCAATCCCCGGCTGAAAGCACGGAAATACCCGCGGCTGAGACTGGCCAACTCAACCCTGGACAGTTCCTGCTGGTCGAGGTGGTGACGCAGTTTCACGAAGGCCACCTCATCGGCGGGCGAATCGCCTCGTGACAGGCTACGCGTGTCGGTCTTGAGTCCGTAGAACATCGCTGTGGCCAGGATCGGGTCAGGCTGAATCCCGGCAGCTTCCAGATATTGGAACAGCATCGTGACCGTCGCCCCAATCTCTGTACGCACATCTGCATAAGAGACAGCGTCGATCATATTCCGAACAGGGTAATGGTGATCGATCACAATATGCCTGGGATGGACGGTGTCGAGACGGTTGTTCCCGGCGCCAGGCTGCGTATCCACCTGTGCCACAGCCGAAAACTGTTCCAAGTCAGGCAACGTCTCGACATGTTCCCATTCCGGTGTCAGGTGTGTGAGCATGGCATAGTTCTCAGCGCGAGCCACCAGACCGCTATATATCAGCCGGCTGGGGATGTCCCAGGCTTCCCTGAGCAGAGTCGCCAACGCCTTGCCGGAAGCCAAAGAATCCGGGTCGGGATTGTCATGCGTCAGGATGAGTACCGGTCCGTCCCCCGCAACCGCGCGCAATCTTTGCAAATGGGTCTGGTCAATAGGATTGGTCACTTCTATAATCAGGTTGCTCATTGGTAATCTAGGGTGTGTCCTTGTCCGTTAGTATAGCACGCCTGTTTGCAAGGGTGGGATAAGGTCATTGTTATTAACAGGCAAATACGCTACTATAGTTATGGAGTTTCAACATGCTAACATACAGAATACTCGCTGTCCTGATAATTCTGGTCGTCGCGGTGCTGACATTAGCGTTTTTGGCCTGGTACTTCTTGCGCCCCTCCTCACAAACACCGGCAATATCCGAGGCCAAGACACAACCCATCGTGCAAACGTTTGTCTCCAATGATCTAAAAAAACGCGCTTTTATCGTCAAACTTAATGAAGGCGGTTACAAAGTGATCTTTCAGCTTTATTCGGAAGAGGTTGTTACCATGGGAGGTGAGGTTGCCGGTTGGAGAGCATTACACAATAAGCCCGTCGCGGATTCCCTGGCCGGCGCGGTCGAAATCGCGCAGAATTGGGTGAATTCTAAAGGTTAAACCGCGGACCTCCCGCGGCCAGTTCGCGGGAGGTCCTTTAGCAGGGAGGAGTGGATAGGATTAGACAAGGTAACTTATTTGCAGATCACCTTGCTAATTTTTATATTCAACACCGATCTACAGGTGATCGGGTAACACCGGGTGATGAGATTGGTCCGCTCAAATAAGCCAGGGAAACCGCAAACTACTCAGCCACCGATAAATCCGGGATCCAGAACTTGAGCCAGTCATCGCCTTCGCGCAGGGCGAACTGCAAGCCGGAGTGCAAGTGTTTCAGCGTTGCTCCAGAAATGCCGGTCAGGCTTTCAGCAGTGCGGTCATCCTGAATGTTCCCAAAGACCCGCGTACGGAAGGCTTCCAGCCAGGCTTCCACCTGGGTTGCCCGTTTCG